>CAMBSB010000184.1 GCA_945870155.1 Paludibacter jiangxiensis
GCCCACTTAATTTCATTTTTATAGTAATACCCACGCCATTTACATTCTATGGCAAAAGCTTCATTTACGTCTTTTTTCTTGAAATTAAAAACTACTTCCAAATCTGGAAAATGATTAGAAACAGCATAAATTCCATCCACATATTTGTCACTGCGCCACTCTTGCAGAGTAAAGTATTTCTGATCAAAGTTTTTTACAACAAACTTTTCGAATGCATCACCTTTAGCTTTGTTTTCGTCATAGTCATCTTGATGAATCTTTTCATTCACTGTCGATTTTACTTCTTCCTTTATTGGTTGCTCTCTCTTGTTTTCTTCTTTTTGTATTTTACTTGGTTTGCGGACAATAATAATTCCCCAAACAACAATCACTAAACCAAATGCAATTAAAATATATCCCATTTTTTTATTCATATTTTCACAATTTCTATACTATAAATCTATACTATGTTTTGCTCCGTAACTTACAAGCAACTCATATATTTTCTCAAGTTCTTCAACCAGATCGGGTTCATCCAGGCAAGTATCGGTAAAGCTAATTTCACCGCTCGTTAAATCCAATGCTGTTTCTTTCTCAAAAAGCAAATTTGGATTTGCTCCATTTTTCAATAAAAATCCAACTACCTCATAACTACGTAAAAGCCATGCCGAATGCATTAAGGTCGTTTCATTGTCAGTAATTTGCAAATTTATATCTGCACCATTATAAAGTAAAATACTAAAAATTTCAATTATTTTTTTATAATCTCTGTTCTGTTGATATTCAACACATGCTAGCATTGGAAAAGTTGAGCACTCATCAAAAATATAATTTACATCTGCACCTTTTTCAATTGCAGCTTTTACATCTTCAATACACAAATCTTCACAGGCAGATATTAAATCAATTGAATAATTATTTGTTTTCATTCAAGTTTCATTAAAATTGTATTATTCAATTTCAATCTTATCAATCTCCCTCATTATCCTATCCGTTTCACTTAGAGCCACAATTATTTTCTGATAATGCAGAATATCTTCAAAATCAAGTGTTCGACCCTTACGGTCTTTCAACCATTTTTGGGCTGGTTGATAACCGCCAATATAAAATTCCCATGCCGAAAGAGGAACATCGGCAAAATACTGAGTTTCGTTGATATATACAGCACCTAAATAATCCGGATAAACGATATTTCCATTATCATCGGGTAGTGATTGTTCGTAGACGTACATCTCAAAGCGAGGTTTATCAACAACATTACTACCGTCTATCGGATATTGTGTAATGTATTTCTCAACAATTGGCGACTCCAATAAATGAATCTGACGTATTTCTCCACCCAATTTTACTAATTGCCAAAACGTTTCTTTGTCTTTTGGATAGGGCACTCTCGGAAAATCAATCTTTAGAAATTCTTTGTACTTTTCCCTGTATGTTGGCGAATGCAAAACTGCATAGATATAATCCAATATGTCTATTGGGGCAAAGGTATTTTCAGATGTTTGACCTCCCCCAGCCCCTCCAGAGGAGGGGAGTAAGACATTTTCTCTCAAATCATTATCTACAACATTATATGAAATATTAGAGACTGCGTCTTGTTCCCCTCCTCTGGAGGGGTTAGGGGAGGTCTCTTTCTCATTTGTAAACCTTAAGCCCAATTTCTCAGCTATCTTATAAACAATTTCTATGTTTAGATTTGGTATTCTTTCGGTTGTTTGGTCAATGGTTTGTTGGGCAGTTGATTCAGGATAAAGATAAAGAGGGAACACATTTTCTGCTCCTTGCATTCCAGGACTAGACCAACCTCTTCTGTCAAAAATACAATTTGTAACAAAACCATAAGAAGACTTTTCATTATCAAAACCTCTTTTTGCAATTAATCCTATGTTTTTTCTGTTGATAAGATGTTTCATTACTTCATTTCGAGGATATGCCATAAATCCTTTAGACTTACCTGAATAATAGGTCTTTCTTGTATCAAATGGTCTGTAACTAATGTCAGTAAATTTACCTTCGTTTGAAATTATATCATTTTTTGCATAGCAATACTTCCAATCTCGTCCATCAGGTTTTTTATCATATTTATTTCTTAGAATTTCAATATCTAAATTTACAAAATCAGAAACAATAGATTCAATTACATTTTCATCAAATTGAATTGTAATATCATCTCTTTCAGTTGTTAAACCACTAGCAAATTGTTTAAATAAATGGTCAACTTTAAAACCTATTTCATAGGATCCCGAGTTGTCAAAATCTTTCTTTACTAAATAAAAATTAGGTGAGTTGGGCTGTAATTTTGTCCAACTAATCGATTTTAAAGAATTTGTATTTAAAAAGTCATACTTAAATTCTCTTTTCCCCTGTAAGTCGAGATGATAGAGTATTCCTAATTCATTTTTCTTTTTCTTACCAGTTTTGATAAAGATATTGATTGAAACACCTTGCATAATGTCAAACACATTTTGGTCAGCAGAGCCATCCAAGCAAGTTTCTTTTTTCTTGGCATTACCATGTAAATCCAAAATATAAATTGTATCAAAGCTCACTAATAGGCTTTTACGCATCTGTCTAAAAACTATTCCATCAATAAAACTATTGTTTGATATATATGCTAAAACTCCGCTCCCATTTTTATCGATATAATGCTGTCCGTAACGAATAAATTTAACATAATCATCTGAAAGAGAATTGTAACTCTTTTCATTTAAGTCTTTTTTATAATCACTTATTAGATTATCTATCCATTCGCTTTTGTTAGTACTGCTTACACTATACGGAGGATTTCCAACAACACACATTACGGGCGTATCTCGTTTAATATGATTTGCTTCGTTTGCTTCAGAACTAAGCCAATTGGCAAAAAGTGTTCCCGTGTCGGCATGATGTTCTTCTAAACTGTTAGTGAGGTAAATTCTAAAACGTTGATCTTTGGTTGGTTTAAAGCCTGTTTCTTTCAACAACAAATCTAATTTCAAGTGTGCCATGGCATAACTCGCCATCAGCAACTCAAAACCGTTAAGTCGTGGAATTAAATGATTCTCGACATAATTGCTCCAAATACCTTGTTGCCCTTCAAATTTTTTATAAATAAGTTTGATAATTTCAGCTATAAAAGTGGCTGTTCCTGTTGCCGGGTCAAGTATCTGAACGCGATGTACTTCTTGTTCTATTTGTTTACTTTGCCCTTGAACATTGACTTTTATTTTCGTTTTGCTATTGTCGGCTAAACCCTGCGGTAAATCAAATTCGGTTTTCAGTATATAATCAACTGCACGAACCATGAAATTTACAACCGGGGCTGGAGAATACCATACGCCTCGCGCTTTGCGAAGTTTTGGGTCGTATTCGCTCAGGAAGTTTTCGTAAAAATGGATAATCGGGTCTTCCATTTTTGTACTCTTTCCGTAGTTTTTCAAAATTTCTTCCACGTTACAAGCCAAAAATATATTCACCAAGTCGTCAACAATCCATTTTATACGGTCGTCAACATCTAAACCTGCGATATAGCCAAAGAGTTTTTTCAGAAACGGATTTGATTTTGGGATTAATTCATAAGCCTCTTGTCGGCTAAAAGTTGGTAAAGTTGCGTCGTGAAGTCGTGCTGCAAACATGCCATAAGCAATGGTTTGAGCATACACATCGGCAAATCCTTTGGGCGTAATGTCGTGGATAAGAATTTCTTTGAAAGCATGCATTTGGTCTTTCAGCGTACTATCTTCGCTATTTTCTTCATCACTGTTCAACGCTTTTTCAATCACTTCCGACAGCAAGCGCGCTTTGCCCGCCATCATTTCTGCCAATTTCTTCGAACTCTTTATTGTCTGTCCGTGATGCGAACAAAAGTCTTTAATGAAATTCTCGAAACTTGCGAAATTCTCTGTCAATGGCTTAATCTGACCTCCCCCAGCCCCTCCAGAGGAGGGGAGCAATTCAGCAATGGTAATTTTGCTAACAAATTCTCCCTCACGATATAGTATAAAAGTAAGATAATCTGTAAAAATCAGATTATTAAGCGATGCTTTGTAACGGTCGAATTGTTCTTTGTTTCCTGTTTTCTTGAGACCTTCAAGGTCACGGTCGCCAATATCTTTTGCCTCGATAAAACCAACCGGAATGTCTTTCTTTGTCAGAATATAATCGGGCGCACCACAACTTTGTCGTTTAGGTTCGTTGGTTGCACGGATTGTAGGAACAAGGGTTTCGATTAGTTGTTCCAACACACCACGAAATGTATGTTCTGTTGCGTTACCAGCTTTGAATTTGAGGTTTATGTTTTCGAGATATTGGGCAGTTGTCATATATTATTATGTAATTCAAGTTTTATGGTCAAAGATACATTTTTTTTCTTTTTTATCGAAGCTTACAGCTTAAGATTCAGACAAAATGCTTCCATTGATTCACAGGATGTTTTAAATGCAGCTCATATAGCTGTGGAGGATACAAGTATCATTCGCTGTTGTAAATAGATATATATAATGCATTTTTTTAATTCTAAAATGGATTGAAAATCCATTCAATACAGAAGGTGGGTTTGCAAATCCCACCTAGCGCAAACATGACTTTTTGCACATAAATTAAAGTTCAATATATCCGTTAGGACGAAGATACGGTAAGGATTATAAATCAAACTGATTTAACTTTAGAAAACTTTGGAAATGCTCAATGAGAGTGTCATATTTCTCTTCATTTGTTTTATATGCACCAGGGTGATAGCTATCTATTAATAGTATTTTCTTTTCAGTAGAATACCATATCCAATTGCTGTTTTCCATCTTAATAAACTTAATAGTACTATATCTCTCATATATCTCTTTGGCAATCTCAGCCATTTTCCAACTACCGCCACAAACAATTATGTTAGGAGAATATATTTCAAACTGTTTCCATAAGAATTCGCTGTATTTTTCCACATGTTCATAAACTTCACTATACGAAACTGTTGAACCTCCGGATTTCTTTTTTGCATTGACAATACATAATGGTAAACTTCGTTCTAATTCTTTTACCATAGGTGGAATTGAGCTATCAGCAGAAACGGTTGACAAACCATTTAGCCATGAGTAAATAAACCTAAAAAATGTACTTTTAGTTCTTTGATATAAACCCCAACTTCTGTAATCCTCTCCTTCATTATTATTTGGATCTTTCATAAAGAATAATACTTTTCTTTTGGCATTGTACCATAATTCTTCTTGATTTCCACTATCTCTGTTTTTCGAATCGTTACATAATTCCCCGTTAAAGATTAGGCCGTCATAAGAAAAGCCAGAATCTCCATTTTTATAAAACTCTTTTTCCCATTGCTCAAACAGTTTATTTTCTCTATTTTGAATTGATTCCATTGATATTATTTTATTACACCAAATATTATATATAATTGATATACAGAATTAAAAATGATTTGACTAAGAATTTATTCTTTTCAAGTTTGCTGTATTTTTTGTTTTTATCAAATTTTACTTTAATGGTTATTTTGACCGAAACAACATTGTTTTCAAAAAGCTAAGATATAAATAATATAATACTCATCTCGTTAGATTGTAAATCCGTTTAATTCAATAGGTGGGATTGCAATTACTCCCTTTGGTCGTGACTGTTAGTTCCCACCTAGCGCGTAACTCACTTTTTGTGCATAAATAAAAATTAGTTATATCAGCTAGGACAGGTTAGTCAAGAATATCCAGAAGTATGGAATTTCGGAGCGTAAATTTGTTCTTTGTTGTAATCAAACACTTCTAATACTTTTTCTAAATTATTGTCCTTACAAAATTCATGTATGGTTTCCCAAGATAGAAAATATATTTCCGAAATAGATGAATCAGTAAATTGTTTTAAGTCTTCATTTAAAGTTGGGACAATTCCAATATAATATGCTTTGTTACATTTTATTAAATCAAATGCATTTAAAACAATTGGATTATTCCCTATTTTTCTATTGTCACCAAATTGGGGTTCTAATACTTCACCATTTTCTTTGATTTCAGTATAGTTTTCAATTAAGAGTTTTTTCAAATATAATTGAAAGAAAAGATTAGATGAATATCCACTATATTGCTCATTACTATTGTATTTGTTAAATTGAGAATTTATTTTCCAATTTACTTGGGATGTTTTAACCTTCCCTTCAAAAAACAAAACAATATTATCAGCTGGATTTTTGTATTTCACAATAATAATCAAATCAGAATCACCGAATCTAGATAGTGACTGTTCCAAAAGAATTGTGTAGTCTGTTGGTTCTTCTAAATCTAGTGATGTTGGTATCGTTATTAGTTGAAGAAACTTATTCATAAGTTCCATATTTTCACCGATATTGAATATCAGCGAATTTATAATCCCACGTTCAGAATAACCGAATATTTTCATAGTTTTTTTTTAAAATGATATTTTTGATCTATTTACTCTCGACTAAATAATCTAATTCAAGTTTTGCGATGTTCTCAAAATAAATTTTAATCCTTCACACACCGCATGGACAACCCACTAAGCTTAAACATGCCGTTCCAGTTCGCTTTCGAGTTGCCGTAGTACATCTCCCAGTTCCGAGCGTCCGACGATGCGGTCTCGGTAGCCGTCCACCATTTGCAGCAAATGCTAGTGAATTCGAACGAACCACTGTAGTAGCGATAGCCGCTAGGAAGAGCACTGAAACCAGTAGAATTGTTAAGGATAGGATTATTGCCAATAACACCAGTCATTGTGTCACTTTTCCAATAACTAGAACTAGCAAGAGCTTTGGCGGTAGTTAAGGAAGTGCCTACAGCTGAAGCGGTGACGTAGTTTGTGAGTGTAGTCCACTCTGTATTTGTGGGTACGTGCCAGCCAGTTGGTGCAATATTGCGAGTATCGACAACGGCATAGAAGTTATACAATCTTCCGTATTTGCTAATACTGTCAGCACTATTCTTGAAACCACATTGCGCCCCAGTAGTAAGTGCACCCCATGAAGTATTGTCAGTTACATTTGGGATACTAACACCATTACGATATTTTGATGTACGCAGATTCTCTGCCATCCATGTCTGTGTGCCAATTGTAACCACACTGTAATTATTACCATCCGCATCTTGGCAAAGTACAAAATTAAAATTGGTTGTTTTATTTCCAGTAGGCACATCGGTTACAACTGTGCTGAAATTACCAGAAGTGGCTTTGTAAAGCAACTGGTCGCCAGTGGTGTACACCATTTGGGTTACACCTGTGGTTTCGCTTTTTGCCTTTTGAAGCGCAGCGTCATGTTGGTCAGTTGTACCCACCAAAGCAATAGTGGGATTACCTTTGCTAGCCGATGGATTGATGATTTTACCGGAATAATTAATGTCAACTCCATGTACTTGAATTAGAAATACACCTTGCGGTAGAGTTAGCTCAAATGAATTTGTTCCTTGTTGCAAAGCAATGATTGCACTTGCCACCTTTCGCCCATCAATGTCAAATACGTTGAATTTAGTAGCACCTGGTTGTCTTGCATAAAAAGATACCGTTGATTTACCGTTGGAAGCATTTTGGAAAATGCTCATATTCCCATTGTCAGCAGTTACATTTTCAATGGAACTAATAATTGAAACTAAATTCAAGGTGTTGCCAGCAGGCACTGTTACCGTAGTGCTTTGAGTGAGGTTCTGTACTACTACACTTCCCACGGTGGTGCTGGCACCAGTACCTGTAAAACTAATGGTGTAATTTAATGGAAGTGCGTTTAATGTGAACGTTAACATTGAAAGAAGTAAAAGATTCTTCATGATTAATTGTACTTAAATTTTACCTACTCGTAAGCTTTTCGGTTATCGCTATCGTTTATTTTTTTTTCGGCTTGCTGCTAACATCAATTTATGCGCTACTCAAATTCCTGTATGTGAGGTGTAATAGCGCATATTTCTGATTTATTTACTTAACATCATAAATATAATATGCTTTTATACAAATCTATAATTGTATTTGTATTCTGATACTTATAATCCATTTTGGGATTTACATTTTATTATAGATATGTTTATTTCTCAAATTGATTTGCAAAATCAAATTTAATTTGCCATTTCATACAATTTCTTTAAATTAAAATTACCAGCTCCAAAGTTAATTAATATTTTTATATTACAAACATTTATATAAAATAAATTATAAGCTATCTAAAACATTCGATTTCCTATCTTTTACATAGGTTGCACCCCCTAAAACATCCGATTTCCTATCTTTTACATAGGATGTACCCCCTAAAACATTCGAAATCCTATCTTTTACATAGGATGTACCACCTAAAACATCCGAAATCCTATCTTTTACATAGGATGCACCCCCTAAAACATCCGAAATCCTATCTTTGAGATAGGTTGTACCCTCTAAAACATCCGATTTCCTATCTTTGAGATAGGATGTACCACCTAAAACATCCAATTTCCTATCTTTTAATTATAATGTATCCTCAAACTCCCCCTTTGGGGGTTGGGGGGTCGGATGTACCACCTAAAACATCCGATTTCCTATGTTTGAGTTCTGACAAATATTTAATGCTGTAAATGTCCTACGGACAAGGCTATCATGGCAAATTGTCTTTTTACTGATATTGATGCCCTAACGGGCAAGCTGATTGTCAAAATAATTGTCCGTAGGACATAAAAATCAATAGATAATTGAGCATAAACGTAATTTTGTCCGTTAGGACATTTACAAAAGAGTATTTAACAGCCATCTCCATTTAGGTCCACGATATTTATCGAAATGGGGGGCAGAGCTAATAAAAAATTGAAAAGCCTACCCCCCGAAGAGGAATAGGCTTTAGTTTATAAGCTGTAAGCAATCTGTTGGGGTTTTATTTGGTTTCCGTTTTTTTTGATCTAACGGCAAATCTTTGCTGTAAGTCGTTATATACTGCTTCGGAGCCTGGCACATTAACGCGACTAGCACCTTTTACGGAATTGTAAAACACAAGTGCTGCATTGTATGCTTCGCTACCGGCTACCATTATGGTATCTTCCATAGCTCGTTGTAGTGTACTAACTTGTTTTAATATTAAATTTAAATCCTGTGATAAAGCAAAATCCTTTTTAGCCTCTGCAATATCGAGATAAGCAGGTACTAAAGTTGGATTAGCTTCGGCATATTCCAAAGCTTTCTGTACAAAAGCTAAGGTTTTATCCCCCATTTTACTCAATTCCATTCTGTCATTTGGTGTCAGATTAAAGAGTAAATAATTTGCCAACAATGCATTTAATGCATTCAATTTTGAAGTAATATCGGCCAATTGTTCAGCCGGTATTGTGGACGAAATTAAATTTTCCTGTGACATGATAATTAGTTTTAAATTGTAAATAACATCATTTTTCGTTTGCTTACAGGCTGCCTACAACTTATTTTTTATTTGTAATAATTTAACGTTACAAATATAAATATATTTTGATAAAAAATAAATAATTTAGATAAAAGATTTATACATATTTAACAAACTGCTTTTTAACAGATTAAACCTTAACCGAAAAAATTATGATAAGTAGGTATATCCAATTTGTTAATTATCATATTTTGTTTTTTGGTATATACAGTTTAATTGAAATCTGATATACAAAAATCAAATTTAATCTCCCATTTTATTCAATTTTTTTCTAATTAATAATTTGCATCTCAAAAGTTAATTATGTAATTGAGAATATTAAATGATATATTTTATGTTTTGACCCCCAACCCCCAAAGGGGGCTACAGAAAAAATTTTATGTTTTGTTAATATACTCTATAATATAAGACACCCTGTCTTAAAGCCCCCTTTGGGGGTTGGGGGGTACAAAAAAAATCCCGAATTTGTATTGCTACAAATTCGGGATTTATAAATTAAAAATTATTTTTGAAATTAATT
>CAMBSB010000185.1 GCA_945870155.1 Paludibacter jiangxiensis
TTGTGAATAAAGTTAGCAGGAATACCTGTCGCAATGGAATAACTATTAGCTACGCGAGCAAAACTAACTCCTTTGTTGGCCGAGAAATAGAACGAAGTTTGATTGTTATTGGCTTCTAAGCTTGTACCTATTTTGGCCGAATTCGGGAAGTAGATATTTGGGTCACCATCGAAGGTATTTACGCCTACCGATACAAACGCATTACTTGGCGTTGTGTTGGTAAAAGTAGTGCCACCATCCACGCTGGTATAAATTTTACCCAAGGTTGTACTTCCTGTTGGCAGCACAATCGAAATGGAATTGTCGGCATTGAGTTTTTGCTCAAAATTAACACCGCCTGTAATGGCTACATCAACTGGCAATGTTGTATTGCGCACCCATGCAGCACCAACCATTTCGTAAAGTGGTTGGAAATTACCAGCTGTTGCTACAATGGCCAAACGTTTCACTTTGAAGTTTAACAAGCGTACTTCCATTCCTTGTAGTCCGTAAGGTACAAATGCAGCACCTTTGGATGGTTTAACCCAAACTCCGTTTGAATTTGCCAAAAACAGTGAATCATTGTGTACTAATAAAGCATTTACTTTGTCGGCATTGAGATTATAATCTGTCAAAACACCACGGTTTGTACCCACTACAAGGTTTTTACCTTTGGCTTGTAATGAGGTAAGGACAGTATCGCCAGCAACACTCAACACATTTGTGTAAGTTACACCATCATCCGCAGAAACAAACAAAGCAGTATCGGCCAACAAATATAATTTGTCATTTGCTTGCATCATTTTTTTGAAATTATGCGTTGGGAAGGTGGTTATGTTAGTAGCACCATCGGTAATCGCAACCATACGATTGGTAATAAAACTCTTCATATTGGCCGGATTGTTCCACGAAATGGTAGCTCCAGGCGTATTTGTGCTCAACGAATCCACACGTACCACGTCTTTTTGTCCACCCAGAAAATGATAGGTATGTCCGTTTTGCGCTGTCATTTTGAAAATGAAATTGGCAGGAATACCTGTTGCTATGGAATAGCTAGTTGCTGCACGAGCAAATGACACGCCTTTGTTCGTTGACAAATAGAACGACGTTTGGTTATTGTTGGCCTCCAAACTTGTACCTATTTTGGCGGAATTGGGGAAGTAGATATTTGGGTCGCCTTCGAAGGTATTTACACCTACCGATACAAACGCATTGCTTGGTGTAGAGCTTGTAAATGTAGTACCTCCATCCACACTGGTATAAATTTTACCTACAGATGTGCTTCCTGTTGGAATAACAATCGAAATGGAATTATCAGCATTGGTTATTTGTTCAAAATTAACACCACCTGTAATGGCAACATCCACCGGCAACGAAGTATTGCGAACCCATACACCAGCAACTAACTCATAAAGTGGTTGAAAATTACCTGTTGTAGCCACAATAGCCAATTTTTTCACCTTAAAGTTCAATAAACGAACGTTTTCGCCCTGCAACCCATAAGCAACCCAATCGCCACCAAAGCCCGAAGGCGAAGCCCATACACCGTCGGCAGTAGCCGCAAAAAGCGTATCGTTTTTAAACACCATTGCATTGATGGTTTCACTAATTTTTACTGCACTTGATTTTTTGTTCAAGTTCACTTGCGGCCATCCTGCCGCACTTGCTCCTATGGCAAAAGCCAGAAAGAGACACGAGAGAAGATGTTTTTTCATAAAATAAATTTGTTTTTAAAGGAATTAATAGAGAATTTAAAAAATTGAGATATAGAGAGTTGATAAAGAGACTAGTTGACTATTCGGGCATATAAAAATCCTTGCCTTTAAGCTGAATGATTTTTTGAGCCACATTTTTATTTTTCAACGAAAGGGCATCTGGCTGTTTGCCTCCAACCGACAATTGCACTTTTCCTGCCGTAACAACTGGAATTCCTTCGTCGGTATAGGCAGCTAAGTGAATAGGTGATAGTGTAAACATTACTTTTTGCGTTTCGCCTGCTTTCAGGTGTATGCGTTTAAATCCTTGCATCGAGCGCACTGGTACAGGGTGTTTTGAGTTGGGCAGCGAAACATACAGTTGTACTACTTCATCGCCATCGCGGCTGCTTGTGTTTTTTACATTTACCGCAACTTGCAAACTATCGCCTGCATTCATTTTTTTAGTAGCTTCAATTTTTGAGTATTCGAAAGTCGAATAACTCAATCCGTATCCAAATTCGTACAGTGGTTCGCCTTTAAAGTAGCGATAAGTTTTGCCCGCCATGTCGTAATTATCGAAAGCCGGAATTTGGTCTATAGATTTGTAGAATGTAAGTGGCAGTCGTCCGGCAGGGTTATAATCGCCCCACAGCACATCGGCAATGGCTGTTCCACCGGCTTGGCCCGGATACCACGCTTCCACAATGGCCGAGAGATTTTCTTTTTCCCAATTGAAAGCCACTGCGCTACCATTGAGCAATACCAACACGATAGGTTTGCCCAATTTGTAAATTTCCTGAATCAGTTCACTTTGTGTATGTGGCAATTTAATGTCGAGACGGTCGCCACCCGAAAAGCCTTCCACTTTCACTTTCATTTCTTCGCCTTCGAGTCGCGGACTTAAACCCATGCACAATATCACCACATCCGATTTTTGAGCTAACGCAATGGCTTCTTGTTTCATATTGCCGTTGGGAACAGTCCAGAGTAAACGCATCATGGCGTGTTCTGTATTGTTTTGAATGTACTCTAAACGTATTTTGTAAGCTGTGCCAGCAACTAGTTGTAGGTGTTCGTACTCTTTTTGCGGATGATGCTCTGAACTCCATTTGGAAATTAACGAATCGTTTACAAACAATTGAAAGCCCGAAAAACCTTCGCCGCTAATGGCGTATTCTCCCGTTTTGTTGGGCACCAACACACCTGTCCAGCGTACCGAAAACTGGTCGTATTTAATCGTTTCAAAAGGTGCTTTTGCTCCCCATACAAAATTGACATTGGCATCCACAACAGTTTGTTTGGGTGTTCCTTCCAGTTTTATATTGTCAAAATATTCGGCTTTTAGTCCGCTTGTTTGCAGACTCTTGTCGGTAAATAAAACCTGTGCCGGTATTGCTTCGAGTGCAGGCAATCTGTCGGCCAGCTCGCAACCTTGTGCATATGTTACATTTGCATTTGGCAGTTTTTCGCGAATACCTTGCAATGGCGTTTTGGGATTCGAAGGGAAGCCATTGTAATTTCCGAGTAACACTTCTAAATCGTCGGCGTTAGGTCCGATAACGGCTACATTTTTTAGATTTTTACTCAGTGGTAAAATATTTTTTTCGTTTTTCAATAACACAATTGATTTGCGTGCAGCCTCGAGCGCCAATTGTTGGTGCGGTTTGCTATCCACCACCGAATAAGGAATGTTGCTGTATGTTACTTGTTCGTCGGAGTCAAATTGTCCGAGTTTCATACGCGCCAATAGCAGTCGGCGCAGCGACACATCCAATTCTTTCTCATTGATTAAACCTTGCTTCACCGCCTCAACCAATGCTGGATAGGTGGAGCCACAGTTTAAGTCGGTGCCCGCTTTTACAGCCATAGCAGCCGCTTCTTCTTTGGTATTCACTACATGATGCGCCGTTTTGTCGTAAAAATCTTTGATAGCCCAACAGTCCGAAACAATATAACCTTTGAAATCCCATTTGTCGCGCAGCAAGCTTTCGAGGTATTTGCTTCCACAGCAGGGCGAACCTCTAAAACGTTGGTAAGCACACATCACCGAATACACTTTGCCATCGATAACCGATTTTTTGAAATGGGGTGTGTAGGTTTCGGCCATATAGCGTTGGCTTGGCCATACATCAAAACTGTGACGAGTAGATTCAGGCCCGCTGTGTACTGCAAAATGCTTGGCAGTGGCAATGAGCTTAAAGTATTTTGGATTATTACCTTGCAGTCCCTTGATAAATGGAACAGCCAATTCGCCTGTTAGGTAAGGGTCTTCACCATAGGTTTCCATGCCGCGTCCCCAGCGAGGGTCGCGAAAAATATTGATGTTGGGCGTCCAATAAGTTAATCCCTGATAAATGCCACGTTTACCGCGGCTCGCAAATTCGTGGTATTTGGCACGCGCCTCGTCCGAAATGCTATTTGCGATATTGAACATCTGATTTGTATCCCACATAGCAGCCATACCAATGGCCTGTGGAAAAACAGTAGCCACGCCAGCACGAGCCACCCCATGCAAGCATTCGTTCCACCAATTCATGGCAGGAATTCCCAAACGCTCTACTGCGGGCGAATCGTAACGCATTAAATCCACTTTTTCTTGCAGCGTTAGGCGCGACAATAAATCGTCGGTTCGTTGTTCAAAGCTCAAATTTGTTTGCTGATAAGGCTGTTGCGCCATAAGTAACGTAATGGTATTAATAGAAAATACTAGAAGTATTACTAGATTTTTGGTTGTTCGTTTCATTTAATTTGGTTCATTAGAGTTGAATACAGACTGCTTGATAGGGCCTTAGTTCAACTGTGTGCTTTTTTAAATTTAAATCCGTATAATTATTTATCAATATTTTTTTGCCCAAAACACCTTTGCCTCCAGCATTCCAATTCACATTTTCTTTCGTGAAATTGAGTAGTACAAGAATTTTATCTTTTCCTTCGCCGCGTGTGTAGGCATATATGTTGGGATTTGCTTTGTCAATGAGTTCGTATTTTCCGTATATTAGCGTTTTATTGGTATTACGCAGTTGCACCATTTTGCGGAAATAATTTAGAACTGAATTTGGGTCTTTATTTTCAATTGCTACATTAACGGTTTTACTATTTTCGTTGATTTTTATCCATGGAGTTCCAACTGTAAAGCCGGCATTTGTTTTGGCATTCCACTGAAAAGGGGTGCGACTGTTATCGCGGGCTGTAATTTTTTGTGCTTCGATAAATTCGTTCAAGTCGCCACCTTTATTTTTGGTCATTTCGTACATGGCAATGGATTCAATGTCTTTGTATTCGTCAATGGAACTGAACTTTATATTACTCATGCCCAGTTCATCGCCGAAATAGTAATAAGGAGTAGCCCGCATGGTCATTAAAAATGTGGTCAGCATTTTTGACGATACCTCCCTAAATTGAGGTGAATCATTTCCCCAACGTGTAACCATGCGAGGTTGGTCGTGATTACCTAGATAAATCGTTCCCCAGCCTTTATTGGCAAACACGCTATCCCATTTGCTATAAATGGTTTTAAATCCTACCAAATCGTAGCCTTTGGGGTCGGGAGTTTTGAATTTTCCGGGCAAGTAACCATAATTTACACCATCGTAATGGTAGAGCATGTTCAGTTCTTTGCGGTCGGCATCCACAAAATCGAGCGCCTGTTGAACGGTCGTTCCGGTACCTTCTGCCACCGACATACAGTCGTATTTACTCAAAACCTGCTCGTTCATTTCGCGCAGATATTGATGCAAAAAAGGGCCGTTGCCAATGTATTGACTCCAATCGCCGTTGTATTTTTCTTTCAGATCTTTATCCGTAATGATTGGAAAATTCACATCTTTCGATATAAATGGAATTACATCCATCCGGAAACCATCTATTCCTTTGTCGAGCCAAAACTTCATCATATCGTAAACTTCTGCGCGCACTTTTGGGTTTTCCCAGTTTAAATCCGGTTGCCTAAAGTTAAAATAATGCAGGTAATAAGCATTTGTAAGCGAATCGAAACGCCAACCACTTCCATCTACCTCAAAATTGCCCGGACGAAAGGCCGGTTTTCCTTTTTCGGCCGGCCACCAATGGTAATAATCGCGATAGGGATTGGTGCGCGATTTGCGCGATTCCTGAAACCACTCATGCTGGTCGCTACTGTGATTGGCCACTAAATCGAGCAGCAGTTTTAATCCGCGGTCGTGCATGCCTTTGAGCAGGGCATCAAAATCGTCCATCGTGCCAAATTCTTTCATAATGGCGCGGTAGTTACTTATGTCGTAGCCGTTGTCGGCATTGGGCGATTCGAAAATAGGGTTCAGCCAAATCACATCCACTCCTAAACTTTTGATGTAATCCAATTCGGATAATATGCCTTTTAAATCGCCAATTCCATCACCATTGGAATCTTTAAAACTCATGGGGTAAATTTGATATACAACGGCTTCTTTCCACCATTTTTTATCCGATGAATTTTCTTTGCTGTAGCCATGAAAAGCCAACGAGCATATAAATAGAATAGCAACAAGCTTCTTCATAATATCTTTGTATAATAATTTTAATTCAGCATGATTTTTCTGGAAATTTTTCTATTACTTTCGGATAATTGAAGAATATAAATACCGCTGTTAAGATTCAATTGTTCTGCAAAATTGCCTGCATAAATCACTTTGCTGAATTGAATTTGGCCCATTAAATTAAAAATGGAAACCGTGTAATTCGCTTGATGATTCCATTCAACCTGAAGAGTTTTATTTTTCATGGATATAATCGGTTCATTATTTTTTGCATTTTCAATAATGGAAGTAACTACGCTGTTGACAGTAACATTCAATTGGTTGGAAACACTGCCTGAACTTGCTGTAATTGTAAAACTTCCTGCTTTAGTTGCAGTAAATAATCCTGTATTCGATAAACTTCCATCATTATTCACCGACCACGACACAGCAACCGGCATTTGTGCACCGTATTGATCTACGCCAATGGCTTCCAATTTTTTAGATTCTCCAATTTTCAAGCTCAATGCATTGGGGTAAAAAAGCAGCTCACTCAATACCGCAGCCTTTGGTGCTAATTCAATTTGCAATTGCGGTTTTATTGGAGCAGTGGTGTTTTCTTTAGAGGCAGCTATCAGGGCACCCTTATCCTGTTCCACCGGAAGGTAGGTGGTTAGTACCAAGGTTACCGACTTATCACCATTCAGGCGAGCATTTTCGATGTATTGCGAAAATGCAGCTGTTTCGTAGGATTCAATTTGGGCTGACAAGGTGCCTTTTATTTCCCAACGACCTAGTGAATCTACTTTTGTCATATCCATATACGAAGGAGATAAGGTTAGATTTCCGGGTGCATTATTCCATGTGATTGTGTTTTCTGCCCACGTTTCAAAACCTTCTTTTAAAGCATAAAGAGTAAGAAAACCAGCACTGTATTTTTCGGGTTTATATACCTGAAGTTTAGCCTGGAGAATGGGTTCGGTAATCGCCGTAAGGTCGAAACGAATATAGGTTTTCGAAGTTTCATCGGGACGACCATCGCGGCGTTTGGCTTCGATTGTTGTAGCCGAACCGTAGTTCGTAGTGGTTTTTGTGCCAAATTTCACATTCGCATCGGCGTTTGTAGTAACATTTGTTGCAGTAGTTGAAGGTTTTTCATTATCGTCCAAAACCAACAAATAGCCATCGGTAGTGCCACCACTATAAGTAGCTTGTATTGCATTTTGTGGTAAAACATCGGTTGTTTTTGCTCTACCTACAGCCGCATAACGGTAAGTAGTACGGTCGCGTGCAATTTTATTGAGGCCATCTACACCAGCTAAATGTGTAACAAAGCTGCGATTACCACCAGCAGCATCCATATCCATTTTCAACAATATAGCCCCAGCGCCACTTGCTACATCCCAGTTATTTATATCGGGCAAGCTGGGCGATTTCCCAACCAAGAAAATTTTGTCGTCGCTGGTGTTGCAAATGCCAGACATTAGATTCCAAATATTCGATGGTTTAAAACGATGAGAGCGTATCAAGTTTCCGTTTTTGTCCATTCGTCCGGCAGTAGAAACTGTAGTAGCTCCTGAAAATCCTGAAAACGAATCGCCATCCTGAATAGAAGCAGGCAACGAAGGTCCCTCGAATGCATAATAACCACCCCACCACGCATCTTTTGCAAATACGGTAGCGCCTCCATCCGAATAACCCGCCCAAAGCGCATTTCCATTTTTATCGGTGCAGAGGACATTAATTTGGCTATCTGAAATTAAACGATTCGAGCCAATAGAATCTTGTTTGAAATTAAAAACGCCATAATCGCTTGGAGTGGTACCACGTTTCCATTGCTGTGCACCATCAGTTCCATTAAAACAAAACAAGAATGGATCTTTGTATGGCTCAAGTCCGGTATGCCCCATGCCGTAGCCACCTACATATACTTTGTCGCCATCGGGTGTAACGGCCATAGCATTTAATCGTGCTTCGCCACACCAAACCGGATAGGTTTTTGTCCACACAAAGTTAGATAAATCGGGTGCAATGCGCGAAATAATTCCATTGCCAAAACCACCTCCTTTGTCGTGACTCACGCAAATATCGCCATTGGGGAAAATATCTACATCGTTCACATCGCGGTCGGAGTCGCCACCATTCAAAAATGTGGCATTGAGCAATGCACTTCCATCCAACGCAAGTCTTGCTACAAAAGGCTTTTGTACGGCCACATTATCCAACTTGCCATCAAATCCTACAATTTGCTTTAGTGAAGAATATCCAACTGCTACCAAATAAATTCCGTTTTCTGTTACTGCTATACGTACATCTTTGGACTTTACAGTGCTATAGCCAAAGCGAGTGAAACTCAACAATTGCTTGGCATCGGATGTAAAACGCGCTACAAAAATGGTAGATGAAACAGCTCCATCGGATCCCAACACATAGTTTTGTGTGCGCGCAGGAAAGCTCCAATCTGTACTCAAAGTTGAGCCCGCCACTACGAGCGTGCCATCGGGAGCATAAGCCACATCGTGTAATTCGTCGGTGTTACTACCGCCAAAATAGGTAGCTGTAAGTCGTATAGGTGTAGGGTATAAACTTAAAAAAAAGGATACGAGCAGTGCTGTGAAGGAATATCTACACATACGGAATTTTTTTTTAGAATAAAAGCAAACGATTGTTTGAAAATGAATAAAACTTTAGTTAACTAATAAAAAACCTGATTAACTAAAGCTATGAGTAGAAAGTAGTTGTTTAAAGTATTACTTTGCGAAGTTGATTTCCAACTTTTACAATAAACATACCATGTTGCGCGAACAAAATTGAATTTTTACCATCAATGGCAGTCTTGGTGATTATACGCTTGCCTAAAGCATTGTATATTTGTATTTTGTCGCCGGCCTGCGCATCGAAAGTCAATTTGCCATTTGCAGTAGTTACCGAAAGATTACTTTTGATAGATTCAATACCCGAAGAAATATCATTTGTAACTTCAATTGTTTTGATAAAGAGCGCCTTCTTGGTTGTAGGTTGCGACCAACTGATAACAATTTCGCCGCTACCCGACCCTACAAATGTATAGTAAGGAGCTTTGGGGTCGCCCAAAACTGGCATACTTGAATTGCCATTTACGGTGTAAGCAACACCACCCACCGATACCGACACGGTAGCATCCAATGGTGCCGAACCTGCAGTACGCACTAAAATTGAATTGATAGTGCCAGCTATTTGTGAGGTTTTCATTGTGATTGCAGTTGGAATAGAAGTAGGAACAGTAGACAATCCAAAACGCTGCCCTTTAGGTGATCCTGTAGCACCATCAAAACCAATATCTATAGTTGTATGCCCTGTGGCAGCAACAGTCCAGTCGATACCTCCTAAATTTTGAGTGTCGTAAGCTGTATAAACTTGTGCAATAAAAGTATAAGAATAAGTTGCAGCAGAAGCATTAAAACTTAATAAATGAATAATTGCAATTAAAAAAGCAGCTTTTAAAAAAGTATTTTTTTTCATAAAAAAAATTAAAAGTATTTGTGTAAATTCCCGTAACTACTCAGCACCAATACAAATGTATCAATAGTTATTTGCCACGGCAAGGATTGCCAAGAAAGGATTTTGATTGTTCTTTTTGGCAGTTTGCGCGATAGAATGAATTTGACAGTAAGCGTTTGCACCCTGTTGGGATTTAAACAT
>CAMBSB010000186.1 GCA_945870155.1 Paludibacter jiangxiensis
TAAATAGCGATAACAATCTTCATCTGTTGAAAATGCTTTGTGAAACTTTATTGAATTCACACCTAAAAATTGATTTCGTTGATTCATGCTACAAAAGTAGCAATTATAAAAATAGTGGGCGGTCTAAGCGCCTATACCAATAAATTAATAAACCTTTAACTATTAGTACAACATTCAATTCTTATTTGTTAATAAAATAACGTGAAAAATTATTTACTTTCTATTAATTAAATGTCCAATAATTCTTGGTATGAACTATCAATTAGTATTTTTATTGCCTGATCGTAATCTTTACTATTTATTTGTATTTCAATGGATTCCACTGGGTTTAATCCAGAATAAGTAGTTAGAATTGACGAGGCAGGATTATCTGAAACTAATATTGTGAAAATTTCAGACTCTTCCAAAAGGTTTTGTATATCTTCAGCAATTATTCTATCATCTATTGTCAACAGAAGTTTTAATTCTTCATTCTTCATATTTCAATTTTTTAAAGGCTGATTATTGATAAGTTTATTTTACAAAACCGGTTTGATTATTGTTTAATTACGTAATGAAAAAGATAACCGAAAATCCGGTAAACACCTGCAAATGTAGTATTTATATTTTTCATTCAACCCAACTAAGATGTACAAGTTTTAGGTTATTTTGGTTTAAAATTTTCCCATTATAGAGAATTTATTGTTTTATAAATCTTTTTGTTACCGTTGTCCCATTTTCAAAGTTTAATTTGATTAAATAAAAATTTGGACTTAAATTTTCTATGTTGATTACATCTGATTTTATATTGTAATTTTGTTCGTAAACTACAATGCGACCCAATAAGTCGGTGATTTGATAGGATATCAATTGACTTTCAGGTGAAATAATATTCAATTCGTGAAGGGCTGGTATTGGATAAATCCGGACTGAACTACTTGTATTTGAATCAATTCCACCAATTAATTGATTCGAAATTCTCCAATTGGCAGCTATGCTATTGTCAGCATTCAAATCAATCAACTCTAAGTAAGCACCTTTACCATCAGCCTCAGGATACCATGGTGCAGAATCTGTATATGCCACATTATCAATTATATTGCCAAAAGCATCGACAAGTACCAAATTTTGAGTTTTGTTTGATAAGTTACGAGCAAACTGTCCGAAAGGTGAAAAACCATAAACCTGTGTAAAAACAGCTGAATTACTGGCTATATAAATTCGGGTATTTGCAGCAATTGTACTGTTTGCCTGAAACTGATAACTTATACCCAATTCTCTGAGATACAAACCGGTCAGATTTACAGTAACATTGCTGTTATTGGTAATTTCAATATATTCAAGGTTATCACTAACATTCGAACCTATAGCTACCGGATTATAATTTATTTTTGAAATAACCAATTTTGGTTGTGTAATATTGTTGCAGGCCTGATAATTATTGAGTCTGGCATTCATCCAGTTAATTCTGTTTTGTAACCAGGTTTTCAAAGCACTGATATTGCTTGTAAAATTACCAACTGTGCTCCAACGGTTGTTCTCACGTACTTGAGCTTCGGTGAGTAAGTTTACTAATTGATCTATTCTATTGGTAATGCTTGAATAATTAAATGGCTTACCGGCTACTACCAGTTCAGACCATCGTTTGGATAAATAGCAATTAAATGTAGGATTTTGAAATAAATCCAACCAATACTTAGGTCCCATATTATCGCTATTGTTAAATTGCCATACATCGTATTTGCTTCGGTCGAAATTCCATTCGAAAATATCATTTCCAAATGTAAGATTAAAATCCCACACTGGGCCGGCGCGTAGTTTTCCATTCTTATCTTTGTGATAATAAGTACTGTAATGATACCCATCCGCATTGGAAGTAAGCTCATTCAACAGCATAAAATCGACAAAACTGGGTATGTCGATAATAGCCGGATAACCAGTTGTAATTGAGCTATTTTGGGCGGTCATAACATTTTTAAGTGCCATAAACTGATTGTAAATATAGGTATTTTGTTGAGTTGTAATATCTTCAGGTTTGGGATAATCGTGAATGAAATTCACTGTCCAGTTATTTGCCGACATCATAGACCATGCAATAGGATCGCCTCCGGTGGTTTTATCGCTTTTTGTAACATAACCTCCTGTCAAAGCATCACCTGTAATATCAGCAGGCAACATTTTATATACATTAATACGCTCGGTATCAACCTTTGGCTTTTCCATAAGCACATACAAGCCTTTATAATCACCATTAATATAAACTTCGCAATAATTGCCGCGTGCTGCATAATTGCCCATATTACGTGAAATTTCGTAGGATAAAAAATCACGAATCAACGAAGGGTCAAAAGCCAAAGAATTTAAAATCCAGTCATTTTCTTTGGGCATTCCTAATAAACTAACGTTATTGTTCGTAATATTATCTACTTGCAAAGTTTCCAATCCGTAAGGTTTTTTTGGTAAAGTTTGTGATGATGAGCCTCTGAATTCAATGCCAATTCTACCATTATAATTCAAAAAAGAGGCATTAGATTGGTCAGATAAATAATTGCGAGATCCATCTTGATGATAAATTATCTTCATGTTTGCCAATACTTTTGGTTCATCAACTATTTCAAGCGGCATCGAAGTGTTCGGATTGATGTCAGTGGTAATTATCACTATCGGTAGATTGCTTTCACCATAAGCTACCGGTGCTTCAAACCAAGCTGGAACAGTATTATATATTGTTGATGAGCTTCTAATAAGTGCATTCAGCCAAACTAATGCTGATAAATCACTCGAGGATAATCCAAAATTCAATATTTGTACGGCTATCAGGTTTTCGCCCTGTACTAAATCGGAAACTTTAAGCACATAGCGTTCGGGTGAGAATCCTCGGAAAATCAAAGATTCGTGGTCGACTGTAAGTGTAGAATTATACAAAACCGGGTTGGCAGTTATATTAAATGAACGTGATACCTCCTTGCCGTTGATATATACCACAAAAGCATCATCAAAGTCAATATCGAGAATTAATTTTTCAATAATTTGAATATCGCTAACCGTAAATTTTTTACGTAAATACACTGAATTACAAGCCGAAATCACTGTTGCATCGTCAGCATCACCAAAGCCAAAACCACCCAAGCCTTGTTTCCATGTAGTATCATCGAAAGTAACTTGATTCCATAAGCTTGGAGGTTCACTTGTTGCCGGTAAATATTTCCAGTTATCACCGGCAAGCACTATAGATTCCCAATGTGATTGGGCAAAAAATGAAATAGGAAAAACTAAAAGTAGAAATGTAAGAATGAAGTTTCGGGTGACAAGTCTAAACATAATAATCGATTTTTTGCAAATATAAGCAAAATATTAGGTGTTAATCTGTTTTTTGATTTTATGTTCAAATTTTATGTTCAAATTAATTTAAAACTTAAAAATTATTAGTATTTATCTGTCAAGCCACTCCCTAAAATTGTGAGAACGGGCAGTGCTTACAAGAATTTCGTCTGTTGGCATAGGTTCTAAATGTAGTTTTATTCTACTTTTGGAGAGTAATTGAATTTTTTTGATTGAACCAAACGAAACTATGTATTGACGGTTTGTTCTGTAAAAATCCATTGGCGAGAGCAAACTTTCTAATTTATCAAGCGACAAATATCGATTATCCTGTAATCAAACCCGATGCATATTTTCTCAGATAAATTGTGGCAATAAGATATGGAAAAAATATATTCAGGAATAACATACCAGCAAATCAGGACACAAAAAGCAAGTAAATTTTTTATTTAGATAATAATTTTTGAACAGAACAATTACAATTCCAAGTATAGTAGAAAGGGTTATAGCTACTTAAAATTGAGCAGTTGTGATAGGTGTATGAATTGATTCAGGGATAGATTTTGACCATTTTTCCATACCCATAACTTCTTCGAGATTATGAAGAGTAAAGGCATAAGAAAATATCGAAATCAAAAAGTTTAAATTTGTGTCCATAAGTCACATGTTTAATCTATCCCATTTTATCATAAATAAATCTCGGTAAAACTCTAAATATAAACGCTATAATTCCCCAACGTTTAGTTATGTATACAACTTTTTTCTTGAGCTGAATTGCTTTTACTATTTGTTTACCAGCTTTTTCTGTTGTTGCTACCCAAAACTTTCCATCGCCTTTTGCCATATCGGTATCCACAAATCCGGGGCGAATGTCGGTTATGTTAATCGATAGCTTTTGCTTGTGCATTTTTTGCCTTAGCCCTTCTAAATAATTTATTTGAAAGGCTTTTGTGGCATTATAAGCTGGTGCGTTAGCATTTCCACGAAGTCCGGCAATGGAAGTAATGGCAACGAGATGACCAGAATTTTGATTCTTGAAAAACTGATATGCCCAATCCACAATACTCGTAAATCCTGCAACATTGGTATCAATGGTACGTTTTTCCACTTCAAAATTCAGCATTTCGTTTATATCGCCTGTACCCGAACTTAAAACCAGCAAATCCATTCCGCCAAGTTTGTTTACAAGCTCATTCAGCTGGCTTACAGTATCTTCCATACAAGAAATATCCATTTTTTGAGTTACAAAAACCTCCTGATTTTTACTTGATAATTCTGTCAATAGTTCCAGTCTACGACCTGTTATTCCCACTGAATATCCTTCTGCTGCAAGAAGTAATGCGATTTCTCGTCCAATGCCTGAACTTGCTCCTATGACTATGGCTTTTTTCATACCAAATTGATTTAAAATCTGCCCCCTAACCCCCTAAAGGGGGAATAATACAGATACTGTTGTGAAATTTTAACGAACAATTTGCTTCTTGAATGCTCTAAATCCGTTTTATTTATATTGGTTTTTTCGAATTCAAAACTATGAACATTAAAAACATAGCACAAAGATAAATAAAAAAATCTCCAATCATTGAATACACAGTTTTTACGGCACTCACAGGTAATTGAGCCACCATAATTTTATTGTTTTTGTCGAAACTACTCATTTTGGCTACCATATCACCAATGGGATTAATGGCTGCCGAAAGTCCAAAACGGGTAGACCGAACAATAGAATGTCCTTGTTCAATAGCTCGAAATGCAGCCATTTTTGTATGTACAGGGTCTATGCCTTTCCAATCGGACGATGGAACGGCTACAATGTCGGCATTCAATTTTCCTAAATTTTTGGCAAGATAAGGAAAATCATAATCGTAACAAATAACTCCACCCATTTTTGATTTTTCTATCTGATTAACTTTCAGTATTTCAACACCTTTCACAGCTGGTTCTCCCGGCACTGGTTCGTGTTTGTTGTATTCGTATTTAATCTGTCCGTTTGAGTTAATAAATAAATACTTGTTTTTATACTTTAAAGGTGACTGAGAAAATGGAATCACATACGCCGCATACAATGAAATATTATTTTCCCTGCAAAGTTTTGAAAGTGACTGCTTCCATTCCTCTTCTTCAGTGGGTAAAATAAAGGTAGAAGCCTCGTTCCAAACAACTAATTTGGCTCCAAAGGAAGCTGCTTTGATAGTTCTGCGAAACAAAGAATCCCTGACAGCTTTATTAATTGATTTTGATGGCAATGGTAATCCGCTCACATTGCTATCCGTTCCAACTGCTGCAACAGTTATGGTTTCTTTGTGTTTGAAATTGTAAATATTTATCCTAACAACACCATAAACCAACACTGAGATAACAATAATGGCCGGAAGTTTAATAATGAAAAGGTTTTTGGGTTTGAAAACCAAAATATATGCAATAGCAATATTAACCCAATAAATCAAAAAACTTAAACCCGGCATACCAAACAGCGAAAGTGATTGCATGATGGCTGGTGTATCCACTTGTGTGTAAGCAGCTGCTCCCCAGCTAGCAAGTGGTGTGAAAGTGTATTGAATCCACTCCATAAGCGTCATTGCTAGCGGAAAAACAAATATTCCTGCCTTTTTATTTTTGAATTTATCCCAAAGTAAAAAGCCAGGAAGGTGAAAAATAGCGATAGGCACAGAATACAAAAAAACAAAAGGATAAATGAGCGGAGGCGTAATAATTTTAGCAGTTGCAAGTGACCAGCCGATTATTAATGCACCAAAAAGCATTAACCTTGATCTAAAGCCATTGGTTTTCAGTATGTAAACCAGCAGTGGCGTGTATGCAATCCAGGCTGTAAAGTTTATGCTAAACGAGGTATGGCTTAGTGCAATTAACACAATACCTGCCACTAAATACCAGTTGGGGTTGATTTTTTTAATCATACATTTTGTTTTTTAAATTCAAAAACAAAAGTAATCTATGCCAAATTGCATTCCGTTATCAAATGATAAAAAGCGACAATTATCACTTTAATAATTCCTTACGCAACCTACTTAAAGATATATTAGTGATTCCCAGGTAAGTAGCAATATCGGTATGTGGAATTAAATTTTCGAGCAAAGCGTATTGTTTCCGAAACCGAATTAATCGCTCTTTAGCAGTAAGTGACGCCAGCCCGATTTCTTTTTCTACTTTTTTCATCAGTTCAATTCGCAACACTTCATTCGCAAAATGTCTTATTTCGAGGTTGGAAATCATTAATTGCTCAAAAACGCCGGCATTAATGTATGCTAATTTTACATTGGTTAATGCTTTGAAATTCATAGTCGAGAAACCTAAAGAAGTTCGGGTCGTAAATGGAGATAAAACAGATCTTTCGTTAAAAAATGAAATTGTAATTTCCTCACCTTCAGGGTTATACAAATAGCTTTTGCAAACCCCTTCGAGCACAAAATACTCCATATCATTTCGTTTGTCTTTCTGAATAAATACCTCACCTTTCGATAAAGTCCTGAATTCAAGATTTTTTTCAAATTCCTGAATCGAAGTATCTGAAACAGGAAAAATTGAGTGAATAATTTCTTTAATCATTGTGTCGATTCTTCTTTTTTTATTAGTTCGGAGGGTTGTTCCAATTTTTTGGCTCCTCGATCGAATATAAGTTGTAATTTTTCGAAATGTGTAGTTAAATATTATTTTAATAGAAATTCATTACATGAAAACTCAGAAACACTAATCCATGTTGTTGTATGTTGTGGGCTCTCTGCTTGACAGTGTTTTATAAATTCAATGGCATTATTTTCTGTATAAGGAAATGGAATATAGTCGCGCAGATTATCCCAAATCTTTATATTATTACAAAACTCCGCTAAAAATTTTTGCATCAGAATCTTTGAATGGTCTGATTGTTAGTTTATTATCGGTTAATATCATTTTTTTTGATTTTTAACAATGTATGGAATTTTGATTTAATGGAAAGTCGATTTTATCAGCAAAATAAGTTTAAATTTCTGTTGCGAAGCAATACTCGAGAAATTATTATCGGATTACCAAACGGAAATTGTAAAACGTTTTGATACAAGGCTCACTTCTCTCAATCTTTCAAACATCCAATTGGCACAACCAAAATACCATCTGCTCTTCGGTAGGCGACATTGCCTCCTGTGAGTACCATCAGAAACGATGGGTTGTTCATTTTCTCGGTATTTATTTTTGAAGTTAGTTTTAGCAGATTTGCTGCTGCTTCGTCAATTTGCGAATTTCCAAGTTTCACCTCTACCGCCGCCCATCTACCATCGCGCAGTTTAAGTATTAAATCGACTTCAAGTTCGTTTTTATCTCTGTAATGAAAAATGTCTCCATCTATTGCCTGAGTATAAACCCGTAAATCGCGCGTGCAAAGCGATTCAAATAAGAAACCGAAAGTTTTAAAATCTTTCAAAATTCCACGTGCATCTGTCCGCAGCACCGCAGCTGCAATGGATGGGTCTACAAACTGACGTTTATTTGCCGAACGAATAGCCGTTTTAGAGCGCAATGATGGTTGCCATGCAGGTACATCTTCAACAACATAAATTCGTTGTAGTGCGTTGAGGTATGCGTTCAGTGTTTTATCCGATAGTTGAGAATGATTCGCTTGTATATCATCCATAATAGTTTTTGAAGTTGCCATTGTAGAAATATTCCGTGCCAAGGACTGAAGCAGCAGTCGAACTTTCTCGGGGTCTTTATCAACACCGTCCACCTGTCGAACATCCAATTGAATCACAGCATCAACATAATTCCGTGCAATGCGCGAAGACTGCGATTTGGAAGTAACAGCAGCAGGCCAACCACCTCGGCAAATGGCATTTGCAATTTGTTCAATGGAAAGTGTAGATTTAGAGGCAATATCTATTTCGCCTTCGAAAAGTGTTCCTATAGATACAGTTCCATTCGACTCGCCAGATTCATACAAACTCATTGGGCGCATTGTTAATCGCGCTATTCTGCCAGTTCCCGAATGGGCTTTAAAATTGTCGTTTGGAGTAACCGAACCAGTCAATATAAACTGCGACATCAAATTACGTCTGTCAACAGCAAAGCGAACGGCATCCCATATAACCGGTGCCATTTGCCATTCATCAATCAATAATGGAGGTTCACCTTCCAATAAGAGTGATGGTTTTGTATCAGCCAACGCTAAATATCCCTGACCTTCATCTGGGTCTTGCATGTAAACTACACTATTTGCAAATTGAAGTGCCGACACTGTTTTACCACACCATTTGGCTCCTTCTACCAAAACTGCGCCAGTACATTCAAGTTGTTCTTGCAATAATTTGTCGCTAATACGGGAGACATAATTGTTAGTTTTCATGTGTTTATAATTTGATTTTTTATTTTTCACATGGACATTTCATTATAAATAATATTTTTGCAAATATATTAATAATAAATAAATTACACAACTAATTCCGTATTTTGGCGCTATTTCATTCCGTGTTTTGGCTATATTTCATTCCGTGTTTTGGCTATATTAAGCAGGGTGTTGCTTCATTCGTAATTCTTTACCTATCCAACCACTCCCTGAACTCATGTGTACGTGCTGTACTGACCAGTATTTCGTCGGTGGGCAAAGGGTCTAATTGTAATTTAATGCGGCTTTTCGACAAAATGCTTATTTTTTTAATGGACTTGAATTCAATAAGATAATTGCGGTTAATTCTGAAAAAGTCGGTTGGCGAAAGCATCGATTCTAATTTATCTAACGAAAAGTCCAGCGGATAACTTATGCCCGTTTTGGTGGTTAGAAAAGTTGATTTTTCGACTGAATAAAAATAGGCAATATCCGTAGTTTGAACCGAATGCAAATGCTCACCCACATACACAAGAAAGCGCTGTTTGTAATCCCGTTTTTCTTTTTCGAGCAACGATGCCAGCATTTTCCAATCTGTCGGAACGCTTTGTTGTTGGAGTTTTTTGAATTTATCGATGCTACGCTCTAACTTTTCTTTGTTAATGGGTTTTAGCAAATAATCGATGCTGTTTAGCTCAAAGGCCTTAATGGCGTATTCGTCGTATGCGGTGGTAAAAATCACCGGACAAGCTATTTCAACTTGATTAAAGATATCGAAACTCAGCCCGTCGCCCAACTGAATATCAAGCATTACCAAATCGGGCTGAATGCCGCCTTTGAAAAACTGTACGCTCGTTTCAATGCTATCGCAACGCTGAATAATTTCGAAATCGGACGAAATTTCCAATAACATTTTCTCCAACCGTTTAGCAGCAGGTTGCTCGTCTTCAATTATCAGTACTTTTACCATATTTTAAAAAACTTGTTCTATTTTACCAAATAAATAATAAATAAAATTTATTGTAAGAGTCGAACCACAAAAGAGAACAAAAGGAAACAAAAGCGAAAATTTTCTACATTGAAAATTTACTTTTGTGTAGTTTTAAATTTAGATTAAATTCTTTTGTGCATCTTTTGTGTCCTTTTGTGGTT
>CAMBSB010000187.1 GCA_945870155.1 Paludibacter jiangxiensis
TTGGTGCAACATCTGTCCATGAAGTACTAATGTGCAATTCGTCCATCAAAACATCAGCGGCTCCAAGTCCTGTTTTTAGGGTCAGAAAACTTACATCGCCAATAATACCTCCGGTTGCAAATGATATGTTCGGTGTTGTGGACAATGAAGCACTTGTTGGGTTTATCCAGAAATCGGCAGTTCCAGCAGCAGCTGTTGAGCTTGGTGAATATTTCATTATCACCATAATGGTTGTATTTAATGCAAATTCAGCCGACTGTTGTACAGATACAGAACCACCAGCGCCATCAAAACCCAATTTAAAACCTGACCCCGATTGATCGTAAAAAATGCCCGGACTAAATGTGCCTGTGCTGTTAGTTATTCCTCCAAATGCAGCTATTCGGGTTGAAGCGGCTGTGGGTGCGCTAAGTCCGCGCATTAAAAATGATGCATAAACAGGAACAGTTTGTACAGGAAATATTGTTTTAATATTGGCTGCCGATCCAGTATTTAACAATTTAATTACCTTATTTTCAGTTGTTGTCATTCCAGTATAAGTCAGATTTGGACTGGCTACAACAATTGCCGAACGGGTACTTCCGTAATTCCATGGAACTGCTACGGTAGCTGTTGATAAACCTAGATTTCCTTCGGCGTAATTGAATGATTCATAAACTGGTAACGATGTCCATTGTGCATAAGACAATGTTGTGGTTGCAATAAATGCAATTAAGAAAGCATAAAGTTTTTTCATGATACTGATTTTTTTATTTGTGAAACATATTGATTAATCGTGATATTTTCGGTTTTCTATGTACCTAACTAATTCCTTCGGTCGGTCGGTTTGTATAATATTCGCACCTTTCTTTATCAACCAACCCCAGGTTTCATCTGGTTTTTTTTCCTCAACTGCAATGTCATCGTCATGACCAGCATTGTGTTCCGGCCAAAGCGCATTGAACCAAACCGGATTCGTTTTGCGTATTTCCGGTATTCGCGGGAGTATCCGAACCGTATCAGTTGCAAAAACTGTTTGAATAATGGTTCTTTTGTGAGATTTATAACTCTTAATGATTGCATCGGTGTTGGGATTTGATGGGTCTACAACAACCATTAAATATAGAAGTGAATCAATTTTTCCATGGATAATCACCAAACTATCATAAGGCAAATCATTTTCAACATTGAAAATTACTTGCTGAGTCATATTAAGTCGCCGAACTATACCCATAGCTTGTTCGAAATACGGATAGCCCTTGTCGATATTGACAAGAATTTTATCTTTTGCAACAAGAAGCATTTCTTCAAAAGTGGGTATTGCATGCCTCGTTGGATGTCCTGTGGCAGCTTTAAGTCTGAATTTTTTAACTTCTTCCAAGGTGTAATCTTGCGGTTTTCCTTTGCCGTTTGTAGTTCGGTCAATTGTTTTGTCGTGCATATTAATCAGCTGATTATCTTTTGTCAGCTTTAAATCAATTTCGGCAATATCTACTCCCATTTCAATGCAATCTTTCAGTGCCTGAATAGAATTTTCGGGAGCTGTTCGCCAGCTACAACGATGAGCAGCTACTAAAACTTCATTGTTTTGAAGGGCACTATCCACACATATCGTTTGTGAGGCTAATGGTGTTTGCCAGCCAATCGAAAATTGTAGAATTACACTAAACAAAATCAAAAATAACCTGCTGTTTGAATTTGTATATTTCATTGATATTTAATTATATATGTTTTATTTTCGGATTAAAAATGTTTGAAATTGGAATAGAAACTCCCTGCAATCCTATCTATTTAGGACTGAATTTTTGAAATCGTGCTTCAGAATATTTTAGTGCTTATGGACTGATTTCAGATAATCAATCATTTCGATGGGGTAATCGGTTTGAACAATATTGACCCCATTTTGGATACTGGCATTTAACTGCGTCCAATTGTCGGTAGTGGGTAAAATCGGGTCTAACATATATAAATTACAATATATTTTGATATTAGCTGTCCGCATCGAAACCCATTCTTCGCTGTATCCGTTTTTATCCGTTTGAAAAATTAATGGTTTTAAATTGTTTTGTATATAGGTGCCGAAAGTACTATTGTTGTAACACGAAGGCATTGCAATGGCGCCGTTGCTAATCAAATAACCAACATCGGCTTGTAAGGCTGTAAAAAACAACACATCATCAAGCATATCTATATCCTGCACTATTTTCAAAACATTGGCAACGGGTGCTTTGCTATCAATATCCAGTGCAATAAATATTTTGTTTTTTGATAATGCCAATACTTGTTTAAGTGTTGGAATAGTATCGGATGTCAATTTGCCTGATGGGGCTTTTAATTTCAGGTTTTTGATATCCGAGTAATTCATTTTATTGAGCGTGCCAGTGCCATTTGTTGTTCTGTCGACAGTTGCATCGTGCATCAAAACCAAAACCCCATCAGCCGTGTTTCTCACATCGCATTCAAACATATCAATTTTATTCTCTATTGACCTGTTTATTGCTGTCGTCGAATTTTCAGGATATTCGTTGTTCGATAATGTAAGGTGAAGTGCTCTGTGTGCACAAACGTAAACCGTATCGGAAGTTTGATACATTATTCGCCGCAATCCTTTGTTGGGACTGCTCAGCACCATCTTTTTACTGTACGATTTTGAATTATTATGTTTGTCTTTAACAGTTAAAGTAACATCGTAAGTTTTAGCAATCGTAAATGTATGCACGGGATTTTTAAGAGTCGAAATGGTTCCATCGTCAAAATTCCAACTCCAACTAACAATTTTTCCGGCAGTTATGGATGATTTGTCGGTAAAAGCCAATTCCGAATCAATTGTGGCGTAAGTCTGTGGTTCTACAGTAAACACACAATTTATTACGGCCTGTTCGGGTTCAGCTGTTTTACAACTACTTATTAAAATAGTTGATAATAAAAGTATTGACTTTAAAAACCTGTTTATCTTCATAATTTATACGATCTCAACTTACATTCATTAATATCCATCATTTTGTGTATATCCGGCAATGTCTTTTTGGCTTTGTGGAACAGGATAATACATTAAAAAGTTTCGCCCGTTCAGAGTTGTAAGCAAATCGGTTCTGCCAGTTCGTTTCAGGTCGTACCACCATTGTCCTTCGCCAAAAAACTCTTTACGTCTTTCTTTCAGAATCAGGTTTTGAAAATCCGTTACATTCAAAGCAGCAATGCTTGCTTCGGCAGGCGAAGTGGCATATCTGTTTGTAAAATAGGGTTTAAGTGTTGCTGCAGCATCTGCGCCAGCTCCCTGAGCTTCGGCTTTCATTAGCAAAATTTCAGAATATCTCAACACATTTAATGGCGTATAATCTGCATTTGTTGTTGCAACCAATTGTTGACCGGATTTTCCGTTCGGAAATTTAATAACTCGATTGGCATCAGTGCTAAACACAGCTGTTTTCCGTTTGTCGCCTGCAAATGTTGCTCCACCAATGGTATAATCTGCATAAAGTGAACTGAAAAGTGATGATTCAGCAGCATATTCCCATGTTCCATCTACATCATTTACTTTTTGATAAATTAAATGTTTATTGGTAGAATTATTGTTTAACAACCCAAAAATCACCTCTTTACTTGCAGAACTTGCTACAAACATAGTAGCATATTCAGTTGCCGAAGTTACTTGCACAAACTTATTCAGGTCAATTACTTTATTACAATATTCAATTACTTTTTCTTTGTTGTTTTGTGCCAGATATACTTTTGCCAATAAGCCATAAACGACAGGCTTTGATGCATACCATTTTTCTTTAAATTCCCCAATATTGCTTTCAGAAACCTCTAAATCACTGATTATAAGATTCCAAACTTCTTGTTCGGTTGACCGTTGAACCACATCGTACGTTCTCATTTTTAAGATAGGCACTCCACCCCAACGAGTTACCAGATGATAGTATATCAACGCTCTGAAAAAATACATTTCGCCTCGAACGGTTTCAAATTTCGGGTCGTTTAATTTATCGAGCGTTTCAATCATAAAATTCACACTTCGAAGTCTTAAATACGCACTTCTCCAAATTCCATCAACGTCGGCACCTGCAGGTATCATCGAAACTGGGTCAATCAAACTGAAGCCAGGGCCCGCTTTAAAGTTTTCGCCTTTGATATCAAAGTCGAAATACACCGACCATACGAAATCTTCCATTTCGTTATAAACTCCATTTCTTAGTCGGTCGATATCATTTACAGTTAAAGTACTTTGAGCTATTTTGTCTTTTGGCACAATAGAATCTAAAGCACTTTCGCAGGAACTCAGCAACAGCACCATTGCAAAAATTCCGATATTTATTATTTTTTTCATCGAGTTTTAATTTTAAAGTTTAATACTAATACCAACTGAAATTACACGTAAATTAGGTTCCAGACCAAAATCAACACCATAGTTTGAGTTGGCAGGACTACTACTGAATGAAGCTTCCGGGTCGTAACCAGAATATTTCGAGAAGGTTAGCATGTTCTCGGCAGTGACAAATAATTTCAACGAATTGATTTTTATTTTGCTCAGCAAACGTGATGGCAAATTGTAACCAAACGTGATGGTTTGCAATTTGAAAAATGAAGCATCTTCCAAATAGCGGGTTGATGAAAGCGAGTTATAACCTGTGGAATAACCTGTATGAACGCCGGTTCTTATCGGACGTGGGACAGTATTGCTGGTGCCTTCACCTTTCCAATAGTTTAAAGCATAAAATTCGCGCACGTTATAATATTGTTCGCCAACCGATGTAGAAGCCGGCGACATGGCAGGATTATCTGTGCCTTCAACTCCATTTGCACCCTGCCACGATGCAAAAACTTTAGCACCTACTGAGAATCGCCCTACAATGGATAAATCGAAACCTTTCCACGACATCGACGTATTTACACCGCCGAAATAATCAGGAGTAGCTTTACCCACATCTTTGCGGTCTAATTCACTGACATCGCCATCCACATTCACATCTTCGTATTGAACATCGCCGGCTCTTACGCCTTTGTTGTACAATTTTTCAGGTACATCGCTGTCCTTTTGGTAAAGCCCAAGCATGTTGTACAAATAATAAGTACTTACAGGTCGTCCAACTATAAGCGCATGAATTGAACCGCCATACAAGCTACTACCACCTGCCGAAGGAAGAATTAGCGGGTTTGGAGCACCCGGATAAATGGATAGTAACTTATTGGAGATAAATGAAATATTAGCACCTATATTTAACTTGAATTTTCCGGTAAGTAACTTATAATTAGCTGCTAACTCAACACCTGAGTTTTCGATTGAACCAATATTGGCTGTGATTGCTGTAAAACCACTTGTGTACTGTATTGGACGGTCGTACAATAAATCGTGTGAGTGTTTGTAAAAATAGTCAGCATTCAAACTTACTTTCCCATTGAATAATTCCATATCGAGCCCACCGTTATATTGGTCTGTTTTTTCCCATTTTAGTGGTTGTGCATCGTTACTTAACGAAAAACCGGCTTTGCCATAATAGCTTTTACCGGCGGTTACCAACGACAATGCATTGAAGTTACCGATAGGGTCGATACTTCCGGTTTGTCCCCAACTGACACGTAATTTCAGGTCGTTAACTATGTTTTGTTTTGGGAAGAATTTTTCGTTCGATGCTTTCCAGGCAAACGATGCCGATGGAAAATAACCATCGCGTATTTCTTTGGTCAGTTTGGAACTGGCATCTTTACGAATACTTGCATTTACAAAATACCTATCTTTAAAATCAAGCGTTAATCGGCTAAAATACGATTCAACTGCATAAGCACCATAGCCAATTCCATCTGCATAAATGTTAGCACCAGCATTGAGCAAATCAAAACTAGAAGATGGAAATGCTCCGTTTAAGTAGGTTTCGCTTTTAGCTCCAAAATCATTAAACGCCCGATACCAGAATTCATGACCAATAAGCGCCGTGTAATTTAAATCGCCCACATTATTGGTATAACTCAACACATTATTTACTACATATCTGTAACTTTCATTCCTATTCTGCGTAATGGCAGGCCACGAATTTTTTCGTGCATCGTGTTTTTCGGTCAGTTTTTTTATTTCATCCGACAAATAGCCATAGCCACTAATACTTGGTGTATATTTTAATCCTTCGATGGGTGTAAAATCGAGGCTAATTGTACCTAAACCCGTTAATCCGTTTACGGTCCAGTTTTCTTCATTGATAAGCATTACCGGATTGTGGCGTACTATATTTAAGCCTGCATTCACTTTATAGTTTCCCAATTCATCGTAAGGACTATACCAGGGCTGTTCTTCTCTTGCTGTTCTTAATACTTTTAACGAACTGCTTTCCTGTTCTACCTTCTGATTAAATTTCTGATTTACACCCAGGTTAATATTCAGTTTAAAATATTTATTGATTTTGTGTGTAAGGTTGGTTCTGAAATTATATTGTCGGAAAAGACTTGTGTTGATATAGCCTTCTTGTGTATTGTTTCCAAAAGAAGCAAAAAATGTTGTTTTATCATCGCCACCGCTAATATTGATATTTAATTCCGAGTTCACAGCTTGTTGTCTACTAATCAGTTTTGTCCAATTGGTTTCTTCAATTGTTGTTGGAATATAAAAATTTAAGGCGGTACCTTTTTGAGCATTGTAATTATTTACTGCTGCCTGCATCACATCAATATACTGATTCGAATTAGCCATCGTAATATCATTGGCTACCGACCCCACACCGTAACGGGTGTTTATATCCACTTTTGTTTTTCCGGCTTTTCCCGATTTGGTGGTAATGAGCACAATACCATAATTGCCTCTCGACCCATAAATGGCGGAGGCTGATGCATCTTTCAGAATATCAATGCTTTCGATGTCATTTTGATTTAAGTTTGGGAAACTTTCCATTGGAATTCCATCTACAACATAGAGCGGACTACTATTACCCTGAAACGAACCTACCCCACGAATAATTACATTTGGATTGGAACCGGGCACACCTGAACCTGCCGATATATTTACTCCTGCAGTTTTGCCTTGCAACGATTGTAGCGCATTATTGCTTGCACCTTTGTCAATATCATCCATTTTCACAGATGTTATTGCGGTAGTCAACTTTCTTTTGGTAGTAGTAGCATATCCCACAACAACCACTTCATCCAACGCTTTCGAATCTTCTTTAAGTACAACTATCAAATTGTTTTTTGAAGCAACTTTAATTTCGGTACTCACATATCCGATATACGAAATTGACAGAACAGCCTGTTCAGATGCCTCCAGGCTAAATTTTCCATCTACATTGGTAATAGTTCCTGTATTTATACCCTTAATTACAATCGATGCTCCAATTATTGGGTCGCCTTTTTCATCGGTTACCAAGCCGGTAATTTTTTTTGATTTTACAGAGACGTTCTTTTCTGCGTTTGGCTTTTCGTAGATAAGAATATTCTTATCTTTTTTCTCAAAAGTTAGATTAGTGCCAGCCAATAATTTTTTAAGAGCATTCTCAACTGGTTCGCCGGAAATATTAATACTTATAGTTCTTTCAGGGTTTACTTGCTGCGTGCTGTACGAAAAATTTAAACCGGTTTGTTTCTTGATTGATGCAAGCACCACTTTTAAACTAACATTTTCGTAGTTTAAAGTAACGCTCTGTGCTGATAAAGAAAGAGTAAACACTACAAGTAGTTTTACCAATACTAAACGCCGAATAGATTTTTTCATTGATTTTTTCTGATATTAATAATTTTGGATAATATTCGCTAATAATATGACACCCAAGATTCGATAAAGTATGAGATACAGTATAAAAAAAATGACATTTGAATGAAAATAATAAATGGGAAAAAGACAAAGCCGTAATTATCAAACAATTGACATTACGGCTTTGTTGAATATATTTTATTGATTAGTTTTTTGTAATTACCTCGTAATTTCCATTTTTCGTTTCCCTAAATTTTAATCTCGATATTTTTTCCAAATCCCACAAAACATCACGGAGATTTACTTTTTTACTCGAGAAATTAAACAGAACACCTGATGCAATTGAGTCCGACATACTAAATTTGACATTATACTGTCGCTCAAGTGTAAATAATAATTCTGATATGCTCGCATTTTCGAACTGCAGGTAATTTTCTTTCCACGAAGTTATGGTGCCTATTTCAGTTGTAGTACTGCTGAATGTTGCTAACTTCTTATCATAAACCACCACATTTCCGGGCTTCAAAGTCAATTCTTTACCCACCAAATCTTTCATGGCAACTTTCCCCTCATCAAGTGCAACAGTTATTTTTTGTTCGTTCTCATAGGCACGAACATCGAACTTTGTTCCCAGCACTTTGACATCAATTTTTTCGAGTTGTACGGTAAAAGGGCGTAACGATTCTTTATTTACCTCAAAATAAGCTTCGCCGGTTAGTTCAACAGTTCGTTTAAAGAGCTGAAAAACTTTAGGATATCTTAATCTCGAATCGGAATTAATAAATACCTTGGTGCCATCTTGCAGAATAACCTGTAGCCTTTCGCCTTTAGGTACGTAAATTACTTCCATATTTGTATCTGCCAATAAACCATTTTGATAACCAACAAACGGTATCAGGCTAATGATAAAAATAAAAGGAATTGCAATCGCTGCTACCCTCAAATAATGGCGCAATTGTCGGTATTTTCTTACTTTTCGCCTTAATTCTTCGCGCATTCGTTCAGTTGGTAACACATGATCTATCCAATCAGCGGCTTGTTTGTCCGAAACATTTGCCGATTCATTTAAAATCCGTTCAGACAGATATTCATTTCCATCTGTTGTTGCAAACCAACGGAATACTTCACGCGCCTCAGTAGGTGTGGCTGTATTTTCAATTACTTTTTCAATTATTTTATTCTCGGGCCTTTTCATTATTTGTCCAGTTTAATTTATTGATTTAGAACAATTAACGCAATCACGTATTTCAATTTAACCAATATAGCTCGTAGCATCTTAATAGCTTGCGTATAATGAGTTTTTACAGTGGGGATAGAAATATTCATCATTTCAGCAATCTCCTGATTCGAATACTTTTCAGTAAGTTTTAATTTGCAAATACGTTTTTTTTGTTCGGGTAATGATTCAATAGCATTATTAAATTTGACTAAAAAATCTTCTTTCTCAATTTGTTCCAATAAATCATCCTCAAAAATATGTTCATATTGTGAAACCTCATATATTTTCTCTAACTGAAACGATTTGCTCCTGATCTGATTTAATATGTTGTTCCGAAGTGATGTGAAAATATAACTTTTAAAACTTGTTTCAATTTCAAGCGTCATACGTTTTTCCCAAATCCGCATCATTACGTCCTGAACGGCATCTTCAGCCAAATAGTCAATTTTAAGATAGCGATACGCCATTCCATACATCATTCTGTGATAACGATCGTATATAGAAATAAACGCCTCTTCGCTTCCAAGCTGAAGTTCAAGTAATAATATTTCGTCTGACTTTATTTTATTGTTGGATTGCATTAAGTCTTTGATTGTAAATCCATTACATCAATTGAATGATTTTAGTGAATTTATTGAGCTTATTGCATCATATATAATTGCTCTATATATATAAGACATTTGATAAACCCAAAAGTATGAGTCAATGATTAACAAAGTGATTAAAAATATCTATTGGTATAGGCGCTTAGACCGCCCGAGTTAATATATTGATTATAAACGTATAGGTTCTTTTAAAACCATCTTTCTTATGAGTAAATCGAAGATTGTCTCCATATTTGAGCGCCTGTTGTACCTAAAGTGGTACTCATCAAGGTATC
>CAMBSB010000188.1 GCA_945870155.1 Paludibacter jiangxiensis
TTTAAATCCCAACAGGGTGCAAACGCTTACTGTCAAATTCATTCTATCGCGCAAACTGCCAAAAAGAACAATCAAAATCCTTTCTTGGCAATCCTTGCCGTGGCAAATAACTATTGATACATTTGTATTGGTGCTGAGTAGTTACTTTATTTTTGTAAATTAGAAGTAAGCAATGCGGTATATCATTTAAATAATTTATCCGGTAAATCCTATTGCTCCGGCAATAGCATTCACACATCGAAGGAGTTCATTTAAAACCGGATCTGTTTTTTGAGAATTACCCTCTTCAGTATATTTTCGCCATTTGCGTAACAAATTAATTTGATGTTCATGAAGTGGTTTCATTGCTTCAGCTCTCAAAAATGTTGAGTAATAGTGATTTTCACGTCTATCAGAAATGGGTCTCCCCAAAATAATATCAATCATTTTTCGTGTACGAGCAAGTTCATCGGTCATTAAATGAACAAGAGTTTCACATTCGGGAACTATGATTGCTAACTGTGCATATTCTCTAAAAATTGACTCGTCAGATGAAGCAAGACTTGAATCAATATTGGTCAAAACGTATCTTACAAACGAGTCGTTAATTACAGCCGCTTTAAACAAATCAAATTTCTCAGGATCTTGAATTTTCATATTTTCGAGGGTAGTTCCCACACCGTACCAACTTGTAATATTGAAACGACATTGGCTCCAACTAAAAACCCATGGAATTGCCCTTAAATCGGCAAGCGTTCGACTACCGGTTCTGCGTGAAGGTCTACTACCAATTTTACTTTGCTCAATGGCATCAATAGGAGTTACTTTCTCATAAAAAGCTATAAATCCTTGCATTTGAGTCAATTCTTTATAAACTATCATGCTTTTCTCTGCTAAATAGTTAAGTATAGAAGCTAAGTTATGATCCTCCAATTCTTGATTTTGCTGTAGCATTGTTGCAGAAAAAGAACCTGCTGTTAACAATTCAAGATTATATACCGCATTATTTTTATTGGCATATTTTCGCTCTATAGTTTCTCCTTGTTCGGTCAATCGTATATCTCCATTTATTGATTTGGGGGGCAATGCTTTTAAAAACCAATGTGTTGGGCCGGCACCACGACTTATAGAACCACCTTTTCCATGAAAAAAACGTATTTTTACCCTATGCTTTTCACCAATTTCTATCAATTTTGTTTGTGCTTGATACAAAAACCACTGGCTTGCAAAAATTCCACCATCTTTGTTACTATCACTATATCCAATCATTACTTGCTGTATGGGCAAATCTGATGAGTTATTTTGTTTTTGCAGTTTTAAACTATTTTTGGTGATTGGATGCGAAAGAAACTCATCTAAAATTAAATGACTTTGCTTTAGGTCCTCAATTGTTTCAAAAAGCGGAACAACGGGTAAAGTAGAAGCCAAACCATAGGGAGTATTCACCATTAATCCAGCTTCACGTTCGAGTAAATATACTGATAGCAAGTCGGTTACATGGCGAGTCATACTCACAATTAACGAACCTAATGCTTCCTTACCAAAATTTTCTATATGTTCTCTAAGTATACGGTAAGTGTCCACAACTGTTTTTGCTTCGTTTCCTAAAGCCATACTCGAGTGAGTAAATGGTCGCGGAGAAAGTAATTCCTTATTAATAAATGTTAAGCGTTCGTCGAAATTTTCGAGCAAAAACCCATTTCCATTAAGTTGCGCAGCATTAATTAATTGCGACAACGCCAAATCATGGTATTGACTATTTTGACGTATATCGAGTTTAGCTAAGTAAAAACCAAATGTATAAATAATTCTGATAGTGTTTTTTACATCAGAAAATGCAATTTTTGAAGCCCCGTAATCAATTAGACCTTCTGATAGAATATTTAAATCGCGTATTAGATCTGATGGAAATTTATAAAAAAATGTTTCAGCGTATATCTCTTGAAAATCTTCATCAATGTTGGGAATTTTTGTTATTATAAATTGCAAGTATTGTTTGAATGCTTCATTTTTATATTGAATTTTTATATTTCCATTAAATTCCTTTATTTCTTCGAGTATAGTTTCGTACCTAAGTTTAAAATTGGGATGCAATTGTGTGTATACAGCATTAAAACTTAAATTCTTTTGTAAAAGTACAAGTTCATTCAAAATAACCTGAAAAGCCTTTATCCTTAGTTTCAACAAGGTTTTTCGGGTAACTTCAGCATTAACAAGTGGATGACCATCCCTATCGCCTCCTACCCAGTTTCCAAAACTAATTTTGGGAAAATGTGTGGCTTCGCTTAATAAATCAGCATCAAATCCAACCTCTTCCCAAGCTTGAATTAAATGACGGTCGTGATGATTGATAACATTTGGAAGAACCTGTGTGAGGTAATGTATAATATTCTCTAATTCGGAATCAACATCCGGTTTTTCAGTATAAATATCCGAAATCCTCCAAATTCGATGTAAAGCTATTTTTATATTATCTCGTATTTCGAGTTGTTCCATTTTGCTGTACATTTTATTCTCTCGGCTAACTACAAGCAAATAGAGGTTACGCAAATGTTCAAGCATAATAGTACGTTTAGCTTCAGTTGGATGAGCAGTAAGTACTGGTTCCACACAAACTTTAGGTAAGCCATCGCGTATTTCGGATGCACTAAACCCCTTTTCCTTTAACAAGTGAAAGTTTTGCGACCATAAACCATTAATTTTTGCCAACGAATACTCATCTTCTCGTTTACGTCTATTTTGTACAGCTCCATTTACTTCCACAATATTAAGCAATTGAAAACAAGTAGAATAAAGCTGCAGATGTTTACTTGTAAAAGAGTCAGCCTTAACAAACTCATTTACAGTAATCCATGGAATGTCATATGCCAAGTTACTTTCACCTGATTCGATAAGTACTTCTTTCAAGCAAACTAAAAGATATTCAAGATCTTCATAAGGCTTGTTCAGTTTATTTTTTACTAAATCTAATGTATTCATTTGTTTAATTTTATTTTCATTTATAAAATGAAATTGATAATTGAATAATTAAGTGGAATTCGAATTCTAAAATTTTAAAACATAATTTGAATTTTTTTAAGAATATTCAGCTTCATGTTTAGTAGGATATTAAAACTTATCCCCCAAAAAAAAGAAACATTCCAAATTTCAATATTGTTTGTAAATTATCTAAATATAATACTGATATATTCATAATTTATTCAGACACAAAACTAAAGTAAAAATACAGGAACGAATTATTGACAAAAATGGCAATTAAACAAAAATGTCTCAAAGTTGTAGAAAAAGGAATTATTTAATCCTTTGCACAGCTTTGAGACCTTTTATTAAATAATAGATTTAAATCATTAAAAGCAATATGAAAAATTCACAGAATCAATTTTAAAACAAATACAGAAGCTGTCCCTTTGTTTATAACTCTTTAATCTTTATATTTTTATACCATACTTCGTTGCCATGATCTTGCAATAAAATATTACCTTCAGCAACATTTCCGAAGTTTGGCCAAACACTATATTTGCTGTAGTTGACAAGTGCTTGCCACATTTGTGTGTTGCGTTCATATTCAACTGTTAGCTTATCATTTAAAAAATGTTGCACTTTATTGCCTTTCACCACTATGCGGGCATTATTAAAATCTGTTTTACGGAAAAATTTTGTTTCGGGTGCAGCTATCAAATCATAAAGCGAACCCAAGGTGCGATTTCCTTTAACACCCAATTTAGCATCAGGATGTTTTTGGTCGTCGAGAATTTGAAACTCGCAACCTATTGATGAACCTTCTCCTTTATTTAACTCTGTATCAACAAAATACTTAATACCACTGTTAGCACCTTCGGTAATTTTAAAGTCTACACTCAATTCAAAGTTTTTATATTTTTTGACAGTAACTATGTCGCCACCATTGGTTGATTCACCACCATTTGAACTCAATACTTTCAATAATCCTTTTTCTACTTTCCAACCACCTGTTGGGAAAGTAGTTAGTTTTGCACCACGCCATCCTTCAGTTGTTTTGCCGTCCCAAAGCAATTTCCAACCCTGAGCAGCTTCTGTTGCCGAAACAGAATTGTCGATACGATTAATTTCAGGAGCATCCGTGCTTGGTTTTCTGTTTTTTTCTAAATCTGTAGTACAAATACGAATATTTTTCCATTCAACAGTAGCACCAACTTGGTCGGGTGTGCCAATTTGATGAACTTGAAGGGCAATAAAACCTGTTGCGGTGGTATTGTCGAGTAAGTTGGCACAAGCAATACCATTAAGCCAAGTACGAATAACTGACCCTATAGCTTCAATGCGAACTTTATTCCAATCGTTGGCTTTAAATGCTTTTTTTGCATTTGGATTAAGATCCAATGAATACAGCCAGCCACGACGACCTTCATCGTAAACACCTGCACTCCAGGCACGTGGAGCAGGGTCAATTTCGCTTTGATATCCATGTACACGACCATTGTTATACTCTTTAAAACTATTACTCCGAAATTGTATACCTGAGTTCAATCTATTGTCGACTTTGAAATCAAGTTCCAAAATAAAATCACCAAATATTTTTTCGGTACACAAAAACGTATTGGGTGTTTTCAGTTTTGATGTTCCAATAATTACACCATCTTTTACTGTGTATTCGGCAGTTCCATTGAGAACTTTCCAACCTTTCAGGTTTTTTCCATTAAAAAGCATTTCCCACTTTTCTTGAGAGAAACTGGTGAGTGATGTAAGCAAGATTGCGTACAGAATTAAATTACGTGTTTTCATTTATTTATTAAATTATTAATTGTTTATTGTATTCACTCCAATGAAATTATTTTCCCTCCATAGTATTTCAAAATGCTTTCAATTTCTGATTTTGGTGCCAGATAAGATACTTTTGAAAGAACTTCGCCATAATCCGGAAATCTTGTTATAACTGATATTGGCTTTTTTACTATTACAAGTTTGTCTTCTAATGGGTTTATAATTGGCCATTTAGTCTTTTCGCTATTTCCCGAAGTTGTTAAACATTCGTTATGCAATATTAATTCACAATCACTTTCGGGAATTTTAAGTTTCCAACCTTCTCCATAAGGGTGATTACCTTTTGCATAAATTGAACTATTTCCAAGATTTATCAAAAAATTATCAAGATCTGCCTTATCAGTTAAACTCATTAATTTACGTAAAACATATCCTTTTAAATAACCTGATAAATCAATGAGAACTCCTGAGTGCGAGAATCGAATGGTTTTGTGCACAGAATCTAAAGAAAATGGCTTTGTTTTGTTTTGATATTTTTTTGAAGAATAAACTGAAACATCAAAATAACCTCGTGTATTTTCATTATGCAAGTAACAATCTGTTAGCAGAATAAAAAGATCATCCGATAATGACACTTCATTATCAAACGCATGATGATTAACATAACTAATTTCACTTTGCGGGTCGAAACGATTTCCTAATTTTTCGTATTTTTTAATCTCAGCTTCAATTTGGGAAATAATTTCGACTAAATCATTGCGAATGACATCAATGTAAATGGCTATGTCTATACGCGTATGCATGGCTTCGAACCAAGCATAAAAAAGTTTTTTATCATTAGAAATGTTTTGTTGAGTATATTGCAAACGCAAATTTTTATATGATTATATTTGAAGTAAATAAGCCGATTAAGTTTATTATTTACTTTTTTTTCTTATCCAAGATTAAATATTTTATAGAGACAAAAAGCAGACGGACAATGCTCCATAATACATAAAGTACCAAGCTAAACATCAGCACATAATGCAAAGACGAAACGATTTCCGAAAAATTTGTTTTGTAAATAATTATAGCAAGTACATTGAGTAAAAAAGCGATTATAAAACACACTAACAAGCTTAATAGCTCACGATTTATTTTATTACCAGAAATTGTAAAATCTTTCATTATCAGCGATTTAAAATTTAAAAATTTGCCCGAAATTTTTCTAAAAAACAGTTTGTTTTTTGTGATTCAAATATTCAATTTTATACTTATCCGAATAAATTAAAGTTCTATCCTCAGCCATAGCTTGATGACCAAGTAAACTTAGTTGGGTGGCATAGTATCCTTCTTCAGCTATTAGAGGAGGTTGGTTTCCGGTAATTACGGCCTCAGCAAAAGCTTCGAGTAAAAGAGAAGTGCCATCGCTTTCTGGCTTTTTGTCAAGCAAATAATGTCCATCATTGCTATTGGCTGTTTCCGGAACCCAGCTTGTACCTGCAAACGGTAAAGAACCAAAAACTGCATTTTCAACATCGTTTATCATTTGTAAAAATGCCGGAGCCGGAGGAATTTCCTCAAAATAATATTTGCTTTTTTCGGGTTCAATGGTTCCTTTGTTGCAAAGAATTTGCTCTTCCAATCCGTAAAACTTATTCGAGAGAACCGAATCGAAATTCATTTTTACACCATTATCAAAAACATAAATACAACTTACATTGTCCCAAACTTCCCTTTTTTCTTTCCAATAGGTAATTGCACCATGTCCCATAACTTTATTAGGAATTTCACGCATTGCCCATGTTCCAATTTGCAATTGATGACAAGCAAGTTCCGTCATAATCCCTTTTGAACAATCACTGTACAAACGCCAATTTATTTGTTTGTCGGTAGCATCAATAGGAATTGGACGTCTCCAATCGTTATTTCGGTGCCAGAAAGCACGAATTCCTTCAATCTCTCCAAATTTCTTTGAATGAACCATTTCCACGGCGTGAATATAACGAGGGTCAAAAAGTCTTTGCTGACCAACAAAAAACACTTTGTTCGATTGAAGATACTTATTATATATATCTAGTGTTTCGTCCATTGAATAGGCAATAGATTTTTCGCAAAACACATGTTTTCCTGCATCAAAAGTATCCATTGCCATGTTATAATGCAAGTGTAGAGGCGTAGCAATAACTACCGCATCCACATTTTTATCTTCAAGCAATTTTTTATAATCGGTATATGTTTTGGCTTTGGGAGCCATCTTCAGGGCAGCATCAATCGATGGTTTATATAAATCGCATATCGCAACTATTTCTACTTTAGGGTTTTGCACCAAAAAACTCAACAAAAATTGTCCGCGCGAACCAGGTCCAATTATTCCAATACGTGCTTTGCTTCCTATACTATGTTTTTGTTCAGAAAATGCTGAAAACCAAGGACTGGTAGCAAGCAATACACCTCCACTAACCAAACCCATATTTTTCAAAAACTGTCGTCGGTCGATATTTGTCATAAAATTCAATTTTAACTGCCCCTAACCCCTAAAGGGGAACTAAGATAGTTTCGTCTTGTTTGTTTTTTTTAATAAAATATAAAAATATCAGAAGTAATATCTCTTACTCCCCTTTAGGGGTTAGGGGCAGTTCTCTTATAATTTATAAAAATACATCCACTCTTTACGCGGTTCAGTACCTACCAACAGTTTGTTTGCCAAATCGTTATTAGTAAATTTCTTTGTATTAGGGTTAAAAACCAATTTTGCATTTAATTGTTGTGCAATTACTCCCAAACAAAAAACCTGACTAAGTGGTCCGGCAATTTCAAATGGTGAACGGGTTTTCTCTTGCCCTTTACATGCCAACAAAAAGTTTTCGAAATGATTTGATGGGCTTTTTGGTACTACAGGAAGTTTTGATGCCATTTCTTTGGCTTTTTCCTCAGGAATAATACTCAATGTGCTTCCATGAGAACCACCTTTGAAAGTTAATTCCTTGCTGTAAATTATTTTTCCTGGATTTAGTTTCGATGGCACTATTTGACCATTACTTGGTGGTGGAATAGTTGGGTCGAGTTCTACATTGCCATAACCTGCAGGTACAGGTGGCAAATTATCCAGCCCATCGTACCAAGTTATATCGCAAGCAGGCATATTATTTCGCGGTGGAAATTTAAACTGAATTGTGGACGAATACGGAAAGAAAAATGGATTATGGCCTTTGGCATAAAGCATATTAATTTCGGTAGGTAAACCTAATTCCAGAAACTGGTGAGCCGTATCCATAATATGTGCTCCCCAGTCGCCCAGTGCACCCATTCCAAAATCGTACCAGCATCGCCATTGTCCGTTTATGTAATCTTTGTTATAATCGTGAAACTGCTCAGTACCTAACCAAGTATCCCAATCCAAGGTAGATGGAACTGGCTCTGCCGGCGGCATACTTTTTATATTTGAATCAAACTTATGCCAGCGACGTGAATTATTCATATGTGCAGTAATTGCAGTCACATCTTTAATAATTCCAGCTTCTTTCCATGCTTTGAATTGAAAATAATTAGCATCTGAATGTCCCTGATTTCCCATTTGGGTAACCACTCCATAACGTTTGGCGGCTTGCATCATTAATTCCACTTCACGAAAAGAATGTGCCATTGGCTTTTCGACATATACGTGTTTGCCAAGCGACATGGATAACATAGTGGCCGGGAAATGACTAAAATCAGGTGTACCAATCACTACTGCATCGATTTTAGAACCCATTTTGTCAAACATTTTTCTAAAATCTTGAAACTGCGGAATACCAGGGAATTTATTGATAATTTCAAGGGTATGAGGCGCTCCCAAATCGGTATCGCACAAAGCCACTATATTACAATGACCGGTTTTGTATAATTCTTTGATAATCTCATTGGCGCGGTTACCAATACCTATACAAGCTAAATTTACTTTATCGTTACTAGCAATTTTACGGAATTTTGGCTTTTTAGCCGAAAGTGTTTCGAGAGACAATCCCGACAATGCAGCAGTTGCAGTAATGACAGAAAGCTGTCGTAAAAAATCACGACGGGAGGATTTTGAGTTAATTTGCATAATAATTTGATTTAAGACGCAAAGTTAAGCTTTTTATTGAAAAAAACAAAAGTTAAATATACTGCTTAACAAAGGATATTCTTTTTATTATATTTCTCATATTTTGATGTTGTTGTTAAAGCTCCATTTTTAATTAAAAAAAATGACTACTAAATCAAAATATCCAAAGCAAGATAAATATTAAAAACACTTACACACAAAAAGCGTATAAGTGTTTTATAATCAATTTGTGACTCAGCTGGGATCATATATTCCCATTCTAATTCTTTTCATTCCAATAACTTACTGCTATTAGGAAAAAAAGTAATGATTTAGTAAAGAATAAAAAGTTTTGCCTCGTAATGTTTAGACAAGTTTATATCTGCTAAGCTTTCAGGCATAAAAATTCACAATAAAATTGAAATACATGCTGCAAGTTTCTATTTAGAAATACTTGCACCTTGCACTATATTTTTTAAAGGAAATAAAATGATTAAAAGTATATCCCAAATTTATGTTTTGTTAAGCATCTTAATTATTCTATTGCCTTTATGCAAAATTGTGGAGTTTCTTAAATATTTGTAGAATCATGATTAAATTATCATTTCTTATATTTAGCTATATATTCTGTTGGCGACATTTTGTAAAAAGCTTTGAACCATTTTGAAAAGTATTGCGGATTGGAATGTCCAATGTCATAGGCTATTTCAGAGATGTTTAAGTCAGTTTCTATCAATAACCGAGCAGCTCTTTTAAGTCTTACTGAATCGATAAACTCTTTTCCTGTAGTGCCGGTAATGGCTTTTATTTTTCTGAAAAAAGTGGATCGACTCATCGCAAAAGTATCGGCAATGAATTTTATATTCAAGTCATCTTCGCCAATATGTTCTTCGACATGTTTTAGCAATTTAACCATAAATTGTTCGTCTCTACTGTTCGTAGTAATTTC
>CAMBSB010000189.1 GCA_945870155.1 Paludibacter jiangxiensis
AATATAGCACCACTTGCACCTGTAGCTTGATAATCATTTGCATTTACAGCAATAGTTCCGGTAGCAGCCGGCATAAGTAGTGCATAATGTAACCCGGTTGCTCCATTGTTAGTACGTGCATTTACAAAAATATTATTCTGAATGCTGCGTGAGTTCGTTGAGCCGTTGCTGGCCATACAAACTGAGTTGAGCGCCGCTGTAGTTGGAGCGCCACTTATATACACTGTATTGTGAAGAAAGCTGCTTGCAGTAGCTGTTTCTTCTTCATCTAAACCATAGATTGTGGCAGCATCATCGCCATTCAGTTTTACAATATTATTTGTAATCGAATTTGTGCCGCTGTTACAATAGATTCCTACAACTTTAGCTGATGTGCTTGTAGAAGTAATGTTCAACGAATGTATCATATTGGCGTTGGCATTAAATGGATTGCTTCCTAATTCATGAAAAATTCCAAACATATTACCTGTAGTAGTTTTATTGGTAATATTGGCAATGGTATTTGCACTTACATTTATATTGCCTGTGCCAGCACTGTAGATAGGATAAACATATTGTGTTGAGCCAGAGTTATTCAGAATACTGTTAGTCGTACTTGCATTTCCAATGGTATTATTGCTGATCGTACAATTTCCGGCAGTTGCTGATTTCCAAATACCACCAAAGTTAGTTGCCGAATTGTTGTTTACAGTTACTGAACCAATGCTATTGTTTGTGCAACTAACTTCACCTACCGTATTCAAATAAATACCATGAAAATTGGAAGGGCCAGTTATTGCCGCATTATCAATCACAATAGAGCCCGTAGTATTATCTCCCAGCGTATTATTTGTAATATTTACAGGACCATAACCATTTACATCAATAAATCGGGTTGTGTTTGAAACAGCTCCACCACCATTTGTAGCCGAAATGCTTTTCATCACATTATTCTGTATTGTTATAGCTGCACCATTGGATGAGCTTACATAAATACCAGTCAGATTATCCTGAAAAGCACCCGTTTTAGTCAACATTCCACCTGTACAACCCGCAGCTTTACCACCCATGTAATTTCCGGAAATAGTATGACCATAACCAGCATAATTCGTTGAATTACCTAGTTTTATAAATACTCTGCCGGCACTAGCAGTAGTGGCACCATCAATTGAATGGAAAAAGCTATTGTTGGTAATGCTATAGTTAACATTGGTGGGCTTGTTTGGATTTGGATTGCCTTGAATGGAAATAGCACCAGAGATATTAGCAGTGGGGCCATTTATAAAATAATTATCAAAGGTGTTGTTGTCAATGATGTTATTCGTATTTGGGAGCTCTTCGTTAGAACAAGCACTTGTAATTAAACCACCATTTCCTCTATTAGCTCCACTAGTTCCATTAGGATTAAGAGCAGAAAATGTATTGTAAGAAATGGTATTATAACTACCACCTACACTTGAAGCCACAGCATCTTTTACTAATGAAGAAGTACCAATAGCCAATGTGCCACGGGTATTACCATTTTGCGTAACCGATTTTATTTTGCAATAAGTAATGGTATTGTGATTTGCACCGGCATTCAAATAAATCGTTGAACCATTATTCGAACTTGCATTTGTACAGTTGTACTGAATAGTTAAATCGGCTCCACCGGAAGGTACTCCGGCAGTATATACACGTCCATCAATAGTTACATTCTTTGCTCCATTCAGAACTATAAAGGGCTGATTTCCTGAATTTGATGCACTAATTGTTAAACCCGAGGTGGTTGGGCATATCAATACCGATGCATAATTTGCATTTGGTATTGTAATGGCAGAACTTGCTGTTGCAGCTGTACCTGATGCAAAAGTTCCTCCAGTGGTATTTTCAACAGGTGCAGTTGCTCCACCTATATATCCACTACCAGCATAATCTACATAAGAGTTTGTTGATACAGCCACTGCTGTAGGCGAAATAGTATAACTCCCTGCACTACCGGCAGGCGTAGTAGCAGCCGAAATAATTGCATAACCAATAGCAGCACCTGCACCACCACTTGTAGCTGTTACTGAAGTTTTAGGACCGTAACCAGCACCGGCTGCGGTAATATTAAACGTCAAGTTAGTTCCGGTACAAAATGCAGTTGCCTGAGTTGTAACATTAAGATTAGATGCTCCACCCGCTCCCTCAATGGTTACAGTGGGAACAACAGACCAAGCTCCTCCAGTATTGGCAATACTTTGGATTTTCCCATTATATATGGTTACAATAAATGTACCTGTTGCAGTATTAGTCCCACCTGTTAATGTTATAACCGGAAATTTGTAGGTAGTTGCACCAGGCGTAACAGTTGTACTGGAAATTCCTTTGGGAGCATACAGAGTTGTTGGGGCAGTTATCTCAGTAGTATTTGCCGAAATTTGCATAACAATATTATCAGTAGCTAAGCCCGAAGCATTGCCATTGATAGCATCGAATGCGGCTTTCAAAGTGAGGTACGATTTATTAATGGCTCCAGCGCTTGCTTCTGTAGCACCAATGATTGTTACTTGAGCCGATACGAAAGTAGTACAGCTAAGTAGTATTATTAGAATAATGCCTGTAATTTTTTTCATAAAAATTAATTTGTTAGTATTGATTTAATGATAATTATTTGTGATTGAATAGAATTATTAACTTCCTAATTCCCATTTTGATATGGGATTTAGGAAGTTAAATTATTGAATTGTGGTTGTTGCTATTCCACAAACAGTTTTTGGTTTACTGTAGATTCATTCGAAATTAAAGAAACAATGTATGCACCTGATTTTAAAACTCCATTTACATTCAAAGTCTGTGTGCCGTACAACATAGAAGTATAAACAGATTGGCCATTCATATTTACAATACGCAAATTATAGCTATTATTATTGTCAACGTTAATATGAAGGAGTCCGTTCTTTTTAACAGGATTTGGATAGATATTCAATCCAATTTCATTCACATTTTTGATGCCATTAGCATCAATTACATTCACGTTCACCATTTTATCGGTAATTATATTGTATATAAACTGATGCCAGGATGAAGGGACAAAAGTTACTTTTAGTTCTTTTTGTCCTTTTTCGGTCATAACAGTACCACTTACCGGATTGTAAGTGTATGCACCTGTTATTGGAGATGTTGCATTTAGTTGTGTTGCTCCTAATGCAGTATTTACAACTAATTCGGCAGGAGCCCATATTATTGGAGGATCTACTTTTGATAAAGTTGGTTCATAAACCATAATTCCATCAAGTCTTGCTTTAAGACCTGAAACAGATCCTGATGAATAAATTCTAAACCAATTAATAGCCTCTAAATTTGGATCTAATCCGGATGTTCCTTTTGTAATTCCACCAGCACTTAATTTCAAATTCAGATTATTCCAACCGTTTTTAACATTTGCTTTTGTAACATTAAACTGAATTTCACCTTGATCGGGTAATCCTCCACTACCAATTTCGATGGATAGGTTGCCTCCTAATTTTGTTACATCTTCAATCCAAAATCTTAGTCGGAGAATCCCATTAGCAAGAGTAACACCTGTACTTTTGGGAGGCGCTGCACCTACAAGGTCAGTGGATCTTGGACTTTGAAATATGGTTGTATTAGTTCCGGCTAAGGTGTTTTCCAAACAACCTGTTCCCTGAATCATATCTACAGTATTAAGAGATATTGTGGTTTTTGTTCCACCTACTGTCCAATCACAAAAGCCTCCTGTCAATGCATCGCAATTATCAAAGTATGTAGGACCTTCGTCCATGTAAAGTGCCTGAATTTTTACATCCATTATTGGCATTGTAAGCGTTGTTGTTACGTTGTAAATATTATCAATAACCGGATTCCCTTCGGTTATAACCCATCTGTCAAACACCTGCCCCGCAGGAGCCGGGGCTGCAACAATATTTGCTACTGCTGCAACAGCGTAATTACCACTACCAGTACCTCCAGCAACCGTAAGTACTGGATCAACATTTTGATTTTGTGAACTTAAATCTTTAGCAAAAACTGGGTTCGTAAAACCCTGAACTCCTAGCAACATAATAGCTACTACGAAAATAAAAATGTAGTTTTTCATCATAAGTTAAATTAACTATTAATACTAATGTTTATAAATTGAGATTATTTATATAATTATTTTGAGCAAATGTAGATACAAGCAATTAATGAATGATTAATAAAAGATTAATTATTGATTTAGTCCAAAATAAAATAAAAATATTTTTAAATTAACTCCTCTCTAGTTAATTTATTCTAAGTTCTGCTAAAACTGGAAGGTGATCAGAAGGATAAAACAGTCCAAAAGAGTCAGACAAATGACCATGACGAAGAACCGTAACTTTATCATTAATAAATATATAATCAATCTTTCGTGAAAGGTTTTTAACTGCAAAACCACCACTGGTATTTAATGGTCCGTAATGTGTAGTAATGCTTTTGTCCATAGCATCCGACAAATATCCTAAGATTAACTGTACGGAGCTTGTGTTTTTCGACAAATTCAAATCGCCGGTAAGTATCAAAGGCAGCCCTTGGTTATTAATTTCTTTCATCATTTTGATGGTTAGCATTGCTCCTTTATCGCGTGCCACTTTGCCCTGATTGTCGAAATGAGTGTTGAACACATAAAATGATTTCTCTGTGGTTTTATGCTTCAATTTTATCCAGGTTACAGTGCGATTATGCGCAGCGTCCCAGCCTTTACCAGGTTTCTCAGGTGTTTCATTCAACCAAAACACGCCACCGTTCAACTTTTCGAAGCTATTTTTCCTGTAAAATATAGATGTATGTTCACCCGAGCGAATACCATCGTCACGACCAACTCCTACATAATCAAATTCAGGAAATGCAACTGTCAAATCATCCATTTGTTCAGGAAGTGCTTCCTGTACATTAAAAATGTCGGCTTGATGGAATCGGAGCAATCCTTCCACTTTTTCTTTGCGCAAAGGCCAGGCATTTAAACTATCGCCAGCAGTGTTCATTCGAATATTGTAGCTAATAATATTGAAAGTAGCAGCTGGTTTTGATTTGCTAAATGCAGTGGCAGAAAAGCAAGTCAATATAATGGTCAATATGACAAAAGCATTTAAATTGAATGTTCGTTTCATTTTGTTTGAAATTTTATCTGCCCCCTAACCCCCTAAAGGAGGAATAATAACTGTGACAATAATTGTTTATATAATTTATAATCATCCCTTTGTGTGTCCCAAGTTTTTATTTTGTACATGGGTGTTTCATTTTGTTTTAAAAATTAAATTTACACTTCATTTTCAATAAATTGTTCCATTCAATTTATTCGAAAAAATTTTGTTTTTGCTGTGGCTTATTTTTAACCTTCTTCACACAACGAAATTTATCTCCTTCAACAATAAGATCTAAGTCCTTTTTTGGTGTTACCGGAGGTGGAAACGAAGTCAATCCGTTTTTTAATTTCATAAATTCACCGCACTATCTAACAATTAATTTTTGACTTACAACTGATTTTTTTGAACTTAAAGAAACAATGTAAACACCACTTTTCAGTATTGGATTTAGTGCTATATTTAAATAAGTAACACCAGCTAAATTTTTCGAATAAAAAACCTGTCCGTTTAAATTTAATATTTTAATTGTCGAAATTCCAGGATCTTTTACATGTATAGAAAGCATACCTTCTTTTGACACAAGGTTTGGGTACATATTAAAACTAGAATCATCTACTTTAACATTCTCGATTCCCCCTGTTGGTGATGTTTGGTTTGATGGAATGCCGGAAATTTCAATAGCGTCAATTTTGGTTGTCATTTCTCCGGTTTTGCCATGATAGATACGAAACCAATTGAGCGCTTCAAAATTTGGTGTTCCACCCGATGTGCCGGCGGAGCTGATTTTTAATTGAATGTAATTCCACCCGTTTACTAATCCCGTTAGGGTCCAGTTGTATTCAAAAGCATCGTTCTTACCTCCACTACCTAACTCAACCTGATTGTTTGTGGCAAACTTTGTAACGTCGGAAACATAATACCAGAATTTCAACGCGGCATTTGCAGTTGGGATGTTTGGATTAAAAGGATCGAAAACTTTTGAAAATTCGGGTGTGCCGCTTCCAACATACTGAAGACTTCCTGTTCCTTGTTTTATATCAGTTGTATTAAGAGTAGAAGTAGCATTCCAACCCGTTGTAGCATCGCAAGCATCTAAAAAATTAATATAAGTTGCAGTAACAGATGACGCATTAGTGGGTGTTTTTAAAGACGTAGACGGATTATAAATATCAGTAATGACCGGAGTGCCTGAATTGATTACCCATTTATTAAAAACCTGACCTGCAGGAGCTTCATCCGAGCTTATGTTAACAACAGAGCCCGCTGCAAAAGAGCCACTACCAGTCCCGCTATTAACAGTTAATGCATGAGGCCCAGCATTTCCGTAGGTTGCAGTAATAACTGAATTAGTTGAATTCGCTACAGTAGTGTTTGCATCATAGATATTGGCAATAATGGGTGAACCTGAATTGATAATCCATTTATCGAATGCCAAGCCTACCTGTGGTGCATTGGCTTTTATAGTTACCGGAACGCCGGATGTGTAACTTCCGCTGCCTGAACCTCCATTTACAGTAAGTGAGTACGACTGTTCCCAGCATGCTTCGAGTTTATAATTCGTACCAGTTGAAATGGTATAAAGTGGAGTTGTTGCGCTAACTCTGGTACTGTTACTCCAAATATCAACCACTGAACCATCAGCCCTTCGTATCTGAAGATTATCGATATATACCGTATAGTTACCTGTTTTTTTAAATATAATGCTCATTTTGTTTGCAACAATGGGAGCTTCATTTCCGATTCCAATTACCCTATGTTCCCAAACTCCCGCGCCACCCAACGGAGCAGGTGCACTACTTTGAAGTCGTCCGAATTGGTCAACACCTCTATCGTTGTTAAAGTACAATGGTGTTCCCACATAATGTGATAGATAAAACCCATCTGTCTTGCTACTCACATCAGCTTTAATATCAAAATGTAAATAATCACCCGGAAGCATTTTATGTCCTGCGCCAAGAATTTGAATTACTAAAGAGGGATGTGTTGCGTCGACTATACAATTGGCAGTAACTTTTAAAACTGCCTGACTTGGAGCCGGATTTATGGGCGCAGCAAGGATTGGAGTAAGATGCGTGGCTGCAATGCCAGTTGAGACTCTCCACTTATCGAGTTTTGTTATTAAATCGGCAGCAACGGTTGGGTTATTGGCATACACATTGGTACTTTCTGTTATATCCGATTGTATATCAAACAATTCATACGAATCAAAATAACGGTTCAATTTCCAACGGTCGGTACGAATCACATCGTGGTCACGCCAAACCCAATAATATTCACGATTACTTTCTTGTGCATCTGTTTTTAATTCCTGTAAAAATGAACTGCCATCAATTTTTCCAACAGCAGAAGACGGTATTCCGGACATCTCCATAAATGTTGGAAGCACATCAACATGACCAACCATAGGTTTAAAAGTTTTTGGTCCAACTATTCCACCTGCAGGCCAGTACATAGCTGCGGGCGCGTGTACTCCCCCTTCTTCGGTTGAATGTTTATTTCCACGAAACGGTAAGCTGCTACCGGTAGGTGTTGCTCCGTTGTCGGAAAAGAAAAGTACTACTGTATTATTTGCAAGGTTGTTATCTTCCAAATATTTCATTATTTCTCCCACTTTATCGTCTAAACTTATAAGCATTGCCGAATAAAGCACCTGAATTTCTGCATCACTTAATATTCCGGAAAATGCTGTAATTGAATTATCGCCGGTTAGTTCGATATACTTGGGATTAAATGTCGTATTAAAAACATCGTTATAAAGTTTGTAATACTCTTTCCAGGTGCGGAGTGTTCCTCCTGCCGCTTGCAAAATGGAAGCAGGCACGCGCTGTAAATCAACATCTTTTACATGGAGTGGCGTGTGAATAACATTAAACGGCACATATGCTAGAAACTTGTTCGCTTTGTTTAATTCAATAAAATCCAATGCATATTTTGTTATTAAATCGGTTGCGTAACCAAATTCATTCTTAACCGGCGTTTTGTCGTGATACCATCTGGGTGTTTCATCATTCCCATCAATTTTGGTGTAGTAATCGCAACCGCCACCGTAAAATCCAATAAACCGATCGAATCCATAATCGTTTATAAAAGGAAGTGTCGGGTAAATTTCGGGTGTTTCGCCATTATGCCATTTTCCAAAAAGTCCGGTTTTGTATCCGTTTTTTTGAAATATGCTACCCATATTCGGTATGTTTTTATCCAATTGTCCATCGGTATTGGGTCCTTGACCTGTTCTAAGTGGATTTAATCCGGTAAGTAATCCGGCGCGTGTAGGACTCGAAACCGGACAGGTCATAAAATTCTTAAATTCAACTCCCTGATTGAACAATTTATCAATATTCGGTGTCGGTGTTTTACCTCCATGACAACTAAGGTCGCCGTATCCCAAATCGTCGGCTAATATCACCACGTAATTTGGGTTTGTTTGGCTGTGCACCGTTGTTGAAACTGACAACAATGCCAATGAAGACAATAATAAATTTGGTGAAGTTTTCAATGTTTATATCTTAACAATTAATTTTTGTGTAACTTTCGATTGATCTGCTTCAACCGTCACAAAATAGATAGATTCTTTCAGTATTTCCATAGTGTCAATTTCAATCTGAGCTGCATTATCTACTCTTTTTTGAAATACTGTTTGCCCCAACAAATTGGCAATTTTAACCTGAACATTTCTTGTGTTCTGAAAACCAGCCATCTCGATTGACAATGTGCCTTTTGTTAGTGGATTTGGATAAATATTGAATGATTTATCGTTAGCATTTGTTGTTGAAATTGCCGAAAAAGGAGCATTATGAATGGTTGGGTGAGTTGTTGTCAGCGGAATAATTCCTTTGATCATTTTGGCACCATCACCCACCAGTCGAAGATAAAAATCGGAAGAACATACTACTCCGTCAGCATCCAAAGTTAAAAACCATTGATTGTTTGGAATCATCGATGCATTTTCGGCTGCTTTGGCAATGGCTGTACCCTCGTCATATTCGTCGAACATAGCCACGTAAGTAGTCGCAGTCATTCCTGCTTCGTCGAATTTTACTTTGGCACGGTAAAACTGATCCCACATATAATTGCCATGCATACGTGGATGTTGATTTTGCCTTGTTTCATAACCAACTTTCCAATTTGCCCAGCTAAAACCTGGCCATAAAACAGGCATATAATCTATCCCCAGGTTTTTACAATGAATCATGTCCTCTTTGGTTCTGGTAGCCCAAGTATCAATTGAAGTTACGCCAAATGAACCAACACTCCAAGGCGAAATCATATTTGCACTTTCAAATGCGCCCTTACAAGTAGTTGAAGTGCGCCAATCCTTGATACCTCCAACAATAACATAACATCCCTGACTTTTAAACCAATTGATAATAGTAGTCCATGAAGTATTATCTCCGGGTCGGCCTTCGGAACCAACTCCCCAAATACAAACAACAGGTTTTAATACACCATCAGCCATTTCTTTGGCATAAGCAGGAGAAGATAGTAGATTAAGCGCTGAAGTATTTGTGATTGTGTTGGTCCAGTCGTTTTGCAAATTAGCAACAAACGTAGTACTACTCATACTTGAAATGTCGTACATAATATAAAATTTACGACCATAAGTTTGGCAAGCATTTTTGATTTTTATGGCTAT
>CAMBSB010000190.1 GCA_945870155.1 Paludibacter jiangxiensis
TTTTCATAAGATGAATTTTTTAATAAAATTAAAAACAAAATTCTAAGTACATGACAAAAAGTTGAAGTGTGTCAATTATGTCGTAAGACATAATCTTAATTGAACTAAAGTCAAATTTTTATAACCACATAAGGCACATAAGTTTTAAAAAATCTCATTTAGAGTTATAAACCTTGCGGTTTTAATAAGTACACATAAGAAATACACATATTTCTTATGTGTACTTATGTGCCTTATGTGGTTATATTTTAAATATTTAATCCAAATATATTTTTGTCATGTACTAAAAACAAAATTAATAGTTTTGACAGAAAGTAATAGGACTGTATTATGCAAATGTACAACTATTATTATGCAGTAATGAAAAAAACCTTGAGCAATAGGATTGTGATTGTCGGTATACACTTATTCAAAACACTAATTTTTAAACTGATGCACAATTTACACCTAAATAATGCAGCATTTTAACCATAACAAATTAAAAGTGCACTCTATTTTTGTAAAATAATTATTGTAAAATATCAATCAATTAATAACCCGTTAAATATATAAAAATGAAAACAATTACAATTAATTTTAAATTAGGAATTATTAGTGTGGTGCTGCTATTCAGCTCCTTTAGTGTAAAAAGTCAAAATCCAACCAATGGTGGATTTGAAAATGGAGAAACCGGATGGACGCTTACTGCCAGCGGCGTTTACACTCCAACTGTAGTAAGTACCGAGCCAAGAACAGGCAGTAATCATTTGCAAATAAATTATAGTGCTACTGATGGAACTACCTACAAAACCGGTACTGTATCATCGGCTATCAATATACTTGCAGGACAGTATTTACATATTATTGGATGGGTTAAAAAAACTGGTACTAATGGCACCTTAACTTTTGCTGCGTCTGGAGCTGTAAATGAAACACCCAGTTCAGCTACTCTCACAACATCTTATGCACGGTCTATCCGAAAATCAAACATATCGACAATAGATGGAACATGTCAAATTGTTTTCAGAACAAAAAGTTCAGGTGCTGGGAATATTTATTGTGACGACATTGTAGCTTATGCAAGTTCTAATACAACAACTGATATCGTTGCTCCAAGCTCTGCTACGGGCTTAACCCTAACGGGTAATTCGCTAAGTTGGACCGAAGGTACAGATGCGATTACAGGCGTACAAGCAACCTATATTTTACGATCTGCCAACGCTACGGCCACAGCGCCTGTTTTGAACGATCAGGCTGCTTATGCTGCAACCGACAGCGTAGGCGATTGGGAGGTTTTAGGTTCTGTTAATGTTGGTACAGTAACATACACCGACGCTACTGGTGGCTCAAGCTATTCTTATGCTGTTGTTCATCGCGATTTGGCGAATAATAATTCGGTTGCAACAGTAATAAATGGTGTTACAACAGGAGAGAACACCACCAGCAAACCAACTGCGCAAGTGTTTGTAAATGCACAAAACGAACTTGTAATTAATGCTTCCGAAAATAGCAACTATGCTATTTATAATACCACGGGACAGTTATCGGCAAAAGGAACCATTAGTCATTTACCATTTACCATTAATCATTCAAAAGGCGTATATGTGGTAAAAGTAAATGCTAAATCAACACGAGTAATAATTAAATAAAAAAAATAGAATCCATCTGAACTTGACCTTCAATCGACACTCTTTAGCCCCCATTTGGGGGTTTGGGGGTCAAAAAAGATTCGAAGTCAAGTTATACACACATAATTTTTTTTGCACTTTTTTAACCTGATTTCTGCATAATTGTAACCATTACAAGTTGAAAATGACCTGTATTTTTGCTGCTCTTAATTTAATGTAGAGATAAAAATATTTTGTTAATAAATAAATTTTGGATAATATGAAAAAACTTACATTCTTTTTACTTTTCTTAGGTGCAATGGCACAAGGTTATGCTTTCAATCGGTATTGGGTAGGTGGTACATCTGGGAACTGGAATCTAATATCTTCCTGGAGTGATGCATCTGGTGGAACACCGGGCTTTTCAGTACCAACTGCAACAGATGAAGTCTATTTTGATGCAAGTACAGGTAATGTAAGCCCAACAGTTACATCTAATGTAAACATCACAGTAAATAGTATAACGTTTACAAATAGTAACGTTCTATTTATTGCCCCTTTTAATCAAACAACTATAGCCTTGGGTGTAACTTCAGGTTCACCAACAGTAACTTTAAGTGCCGCTAATAGCAATATTGCAGTAGGTCAGTCAGTAACTTTAGCAGGAACAAATGCGGGCACCTTACAAGCAAACACAACTGTTTCGGCCATTTCAGGTACAACACTTACCTTGGATAAAACAGCAAGTACAACTTCTTCAGCGGCTGGGACACTCACTTTTGGTCCTTATACAAATTATAGTATTACTGCTACTAATGTGACGGTTGATGGTTCGAAAATTACATTTGTTGATCAAATTACAATAACTAATAGTTTGACATTTCAAGGTACAGATCCAAGAATTACAAATAATGCCGGAGCAAATGGAAAATCAGTAACTTTAGGAAATGGTAATGCCTTTACCTTAACAGGAAATTCGACAACGAATTATTTCACTGGAAACACCAATGCTTATTATACTTATAATACAACCAGTCCGTTAACTGTATATTTCAACCCAACACAAACAACTGCAGGTGGAATAGTTGTAACAAGAGGATTAATTACCCTTGGTAATAATATATCTACATACAGACTTAATTTAAATCAGAATAACAATCAGGAGTTAATTATTGGCGAAAATGTAACATTAACCCTTGATGGTCCTACAACAAGTTACTCAAGTAGCTTTAGTTCATTATCAAACCCCGCAGGTGGAGCTGTAAATGCAAGTGCTGCAGGGTCTAAATTCCTAATTAAGAATTTTAGTACATCTGTTCTTACAACTAGTAATAGAATCTTCAAAGAAAATAGTACAATCAATCACTTGCAATTTAATAAAAGCGGATCTAACTTAGTCCTTGCACAGCCTATTAGAGTACGTACATTAACAAAAACTGCTGGTACAATAACTAATACTAGTCCAAATACAATTACAATAGCTCCAGATGGTACTGTTACAGGAGCTATTGTAAATCCAGTAATAAATGACCCTAATCCATTAACCCGATATTGGGTAGGAGGTACAACTGGCAATTGGTCGCTGGCAACAAACTGGGGAATAAGCTCTGGTAGTGTAAATTCACGTGGAATTCCCGAATACGCTGATGATGTGGTAGTGATCAAGGATGCATTAGTAACAATAGACCAATTGTCAACAATCAATAGCCTCACAGTAGCAGCAGGTGGAAAAGTAACCAATGCAAGCACGCTTAATGCATCAACAATAACTTTAAACAGTAATGAAACTGATGGTACGGGTACATTTATCAACAATGGCAATACAACCATTACCAATGCTGTTGTGAATCAATATTTAAGCTCTGCCCGTAACTGGTATATGAGTTCTCCTGTTTCAGGAGCTTCAGCATTACCTGATAATGGTGGTACACTTGCATTCTATTCATACGCCGAGAGTGATGTTTTGCAAGTAACGGGTGGCAACGGATATGGTGCAGGTTCTGTTTGGAATACAGTTAGCTCAGGTTCAATGGCTGTTAAAACTGGCTATATCGTACGCCCAAGTGATGCTACTTCTACCTTAAGTTTTACAGGTACAGGATTAAATACAGGCGATCAAACTATCAGTGGAATAACTTATACTGCAGCTAATCCAAAACACGGTTTTAACCTGATTGGTAATCCATATCCATCGTATATCAATGTATTGTCGGCAATTACTGACAATGCTAACTTAGAAGCTACGGTATGGTATAAAACGCGTGCAACAAATGGTACCTATTATGCCGAAACAGTAAATGCCACATCCGGCGTTGGTACTAATGCCAGCGGAACAGGTCGTGTTACGGGTTATATTCCTCCAATGCAAGCATTCTGGGTGAGAGCTACAGCCTCAGCTATTGATAATCCCCAATCTATTACCTTGAGTAATGCCAATCGTTCACATGCAAAAACAGATGTAGAGATGACAGGTTATCCAAGTACACCAACTACTTCATTAAAAGCACCTGCTGCGAAACAAGCAACATACAGTCTTTTAGGATTAAATGTATCAAATGGTACTAATGGTGACGAAGCTATCGTAATGTTTACACCCGCTGCTACAAACGGTATTGATGCTTACGATTCGGGCAAAATGACCAATGGAAACAAAAATATTCCTGAAATATTCACCCTTACCGAAGGTAAGCAGCTTGCTATAAATGGTTTAGGCAGCATATCCTACGATACCGAAATACCAGTAGGATTTACTACAGGCACAGCAGGCACATTCAGTATCAAAGTATCTCAAATAAGTAATTTTGATGCGGGCACGAAAGTAATTTTGAAAGACTATCTAGATATCAATCAACCGGTTTTAACCGACTTGAGCGATGGAAGCAGCTATTCATTCACTTCGGATGCAACAAGCAACAATACCAACCGTTTTAGCTTGCTATTCCGTGCACCAGATGTTGCAACAGGAGTTAATACTGCCAGCAAACTCAATGCACAAGTATTTGTTAATTCAGCCAATCAGATTACGATTATTGCACCTGAAAAAAGCAATTATGCAATTTTTAATGCTGTAGGACAACAAACTACAGGAGGAACAATTAATCATTTACCATTTAGCATTAATCATTCGAGAGGCGTTTATGTCGTGAAAGTAAATGGTAAATCAACAAGAGTAATAATTAAATAAAAACATTAACCACGGAGAAAACAAAGTGAAACCACAGAGAAAACAGAGGGAAACTCTGCGCTCTCTGTGAAAAACTCAGTGTTCTCTGTGGTAAAAGAAAAGGATATTATGAAAAAGAAAATATATACAGCTCCACAAGTTGAGCTTATTTTGATTGATAATGAAATAGCATTGGCTTTGGAATCAGCTCCGCCAGCAGGTCCAGGCGAGGTATTTAATAAGCCTCAAAATACATCAGCTGTAAATCCATTTAAATCAAATCAGGCTTAATCCTTTATTTGCTTTGTAAAATACATAAGTTAAGTATCAAAATCAATGGATACAATCATAGTTCAGGAGTCGCTTTTCGAGAAGTGATTCCTGTAAATATAATATTGACCTAAGTTGTCAATCCTTTTAGAATTTAATATCTTTGCTCCAAAACAAATAAACTTATGAAACGAGCCATGAGCAATTGCTCACACAAAGAGATGATTATCTTTGGCGAGTTCCATGTGACAACTAAAAAATAAATTATAAACACATGAAACCCATTAAAAATACGCTGATACTTTTTGCATTAATAGCAACGACACTTCAATTAAATGCAGAAGTAAAAACAGCTATTTCGTTTTCGCCCACCTCTACAAGCAATTTATCGTCCAAACACCCTTTAATATGGGCAAGTTACACTAACCGACAACGGATTATTGACAATATTCAACAATATGAATGGGCTAATTCGCTTTTCAAGCAATTAAAAAATCGTGTTGATGCGCAAGTGGATATTCACAAAGCAAATCCTACCCAAATTTTAAAACAAATTCCGGCATTACCCGATGCGAAAGGAGAAAGGTCGAATCATAATAATATACTAACCTCGGCTACCGAAGCCGCTATTTTGTATTATTTAACCGATGATAAAAATTATGCGCAATTTGCATCCGATATACTAAATCTTTACAACGAAAGATTGTCGGTTTTGGAGGCAAAAAGATATATCAGTGCTAAGAGCGGTTTGTTTTTTAACGATTGGTGGTTAGAATCCCGAGCCCTTTTTCCAAAAATTCCGATTATCTACGATTTTGTTTACAATTATGTAAACAATCCGGCTAACACCGTTTTTGATGTAGCCACCGGTTTGCGCAAACCATTCGACCACATAGCGGCACAAAAAACAGCCGAAAACCTTGCCACTGTGATATTTAAAAGTATTACCGCTCAAAATTGTAATCATTCAGTACTATCCGGGAATGGGGCTTTGTTTAATGTATTAATGATTGACGATGATGCCAAACGCGAAGAGTTTTTCAATTATTTCATCAACGACCCCTTAAAATTTCCCTTCGATGCTTATACTTGGACTCTCAATAATTTTACCAAACAAAATATCTGGGACGAAACAATCAGCTATTCCAAAGGTTCACATTACCTTATTCTTCAAACCCTTGATATTATCGACCGTTACAAACCCGAATTAGATATTATTACCAAAAACAAACGGATATTGGAAGGTTATTCGTTTTACGAAAACTTTAAATATCCATCCGGAGAGGGAACGCGATTTGGCGATGCAGGCAATATCGATTTGTTAAATGGTTATGAGTTAATACTATACATAGCAACCCGCAAAAATTATCCTGATTTTATTGCCAAAACAAAGCAATCGTTGAGATACGAATACAACAAACGGGGAGGAAGAAACCCCCAAATTGAAACTGAAGGATTGGAGTGGTCGTCTCCATTGTCATTGTTATTTGCTGTAAATGTGGAAGATACCATTACGCCTAAAGCTCCGGTTTTGGCAACAAACACACCTGTTGAACATGCAGGATTGGTTATTCAACGAAATTATAACACACTGGACATTAAAACGAATGGCATGATGCTTTACACAGGAGGCGCTACGTATGTTCACGCTCATTCCACAGGTATCGATATGGTATTATATGGCAAAGGGCAAGTGTTTGGAGTAGAGGGTGGAAGTGGAACATATCTGACTGACGAACACGTAAACTACCGGGTAAAACTGGCAGCACATAATACTGTAATTGCAAATGGCTCAGGTATTAGTGGTGGAACTTGGGGTAACAGAATGAGCAAAGTAAATCTGGTTGCTTGTGAACCCAAAGTTTACGATACACCTATTTATTCCGATTTTTCATTTACTACTCAGTTTATCGACGACACCTTCAATAATTGTTTGCAACAGCGAACGAACAGTATCATTCGGACGAGCTCCACAACGGCTTATTATTTCGATATTTTTCGTTCGAAAGGCAAAACTATCAATAATTACCACGATTATATTTACCATAACATTGGCGACACACTTGAATTAAAATTTGCCGATAATACAAATATTCCATTACGCACTACTGAAAAATACGCTACCGATATTGTAGGATCAAATACCGGCTGGAAATTTTTTAAACAGGTAGAATCGTCAACTGCAACCAACAAAGCCATTGAAGCTACATTTGCATTAAATACTGTCAATAAAAACATGCATGTATTTTTGCCTTCGGGCATTAACAGGGAATATGCAACGGCTAAGGCGCTTTATACAAAAGGAGCATTGCATGGTTACGACCAAAAGAAAACTCCGGTTTTGGCTGTGCGTCAATATGGCGAAGCGTGGAACAACCCTTTTGTGACAGCGTTCGAACCAGCCGAACAAAACACTAAATCGGTAAAGTCGGTATCAAATATATTCTCGGAAGGAAAGGTAGTTGGCGCAGTAGTTGTTTCGGAAGTCGATGGCGCTACAATCACCGATTATATCCTGTCGAACGACAATGACAGCTTAGCAATAAACTTAAAAGAATTAAAAATCAAATTTCAGGGTCGATTTGGAATTGTACGAACCTTTGTTAAAAGCGGAAAAACAGTAGTGTCATTGTACATTGGACAAGGACAAAAGATTTCTTTCTCCGGTAAAGAACTGATGGCGGACTCTGAACAAAAAGGATTTACAAAGTTTTAATTAGTAAGAACTCGCATTGGAGTCTGAATCTCTTGTTGAATCAAGCGAAAGCTTTACTTTATTAATGCCCTATAGACCCGTTATCATAACCGATTCATAATGAATGTATATATACATTTTATGATTTATTCAAGGCTGAATAAGACTTTTTGTTTTTGGCAATAGCAAGCCCTAAAATCATCCAAAATTCGTCATTCGGAAAATACTAACACATATTTCGGATAATAAAAGCAGTTGTTCATTTTTATATACAGTACTTTTGTGTTGTAATTTACTTTAAAAACCGGATTCTTCAAAAAAAGTGTATTTTTGAGAATTAATTTATAGAAATAAACGGTGTTTTAAAAAATAAAAAAAAACAACAAAATGAAACCTGCTTCAAATTATAAAAAATCATTGAAAATTTGGTCGTACTTATTTGCATTTATTGCATGGGGTGTAATTCCTGCACTCAAGGCTCAAACTTATGATTATAATGCGCTGATTGACAGAATTCAGGCCGATGTATATACCGGAATAAAAGATGTGGGCGTAATGGATGCTTGGGTTACTGCGCAAAACTCCAATGGAAGTTGGACGGATTTAAAATACGGCACACTTACCTCGGTTACAGGGTCGAATACTTCGGATAATCACGTGCTGCGATTGTGGAATTTAGCTGCTGTATGTTCGAAAGTTGGTCATGCCAAATACAATAATGCAGCTTACAAGGATGCCGTAAAACGCGGATTGGAGTATTGGTTTAATTCCAAAACTAATGACCCGAACTGGTGGTACAATAAAATTTATTTTCCGCAAACACTGGGCGAAATTCTGATGTATATGCGCGAGTTCGATGGTTTTATTCCAAAGGTTACTTCTGCCGGAATTGATGAACCGGAGATTCTCACGCTTTTTCAACCGCAAACAATAAACGACATTACCATAAATGGAACGGGTGCCAATGCCATTGATATTGGCTTGCATTATGTGTATCGTGGCATTTTAACGCAGAATAGCTCGTTGCTCGAAAGTACGCGCGACCGTTTGGAGCTTTTATTAGCCGAAAATATTCAAAACGACTTTGTTTTTCACGACCACGGGCCACAAATTCAAATTTCGAGTTATGGTTGGGTTTTTGCAAATGGTATTGTGGAGTTGGCTTCGTATTTGGTTGGAACTCCGGCGGCATTCAATTTATCGAGTGAAAATTTTGCCAAAGTAGTCAGTTTTATCCGCGAAACGCAAATCTCATCCGTTCGTGGTTCGTCGTGGGATTTCAGTGTGATGGGCAGAGCCATAAGTCGAAATAATGCTATGAATGCAGGTATGAATTATTTGCAAAAAATGGCCGACCTGATTGACCCTGCAAACGCCACAACCTATTTGGATGCGCTTAATCGCCTGAAAGGAAATAAAGCTGCTGACTATAACGTAAAGGAATTTAACAAGCATTATTGGTCGTCGGATTACACACAACATTCGCGCAAGGGCTATCTTTTTGCTGTGCGCAATGTGTCGACACGAACCGTTGAAGCCGAAACGGGTAACGATGAAAACCTGAAAGCGAACTATTTTTCGTATGGGGCCACATTTATATCGGTGGATGGTAATGAGTATAAAAACATAATGCCCTATTGGGACTGGAGCATGATTCCCGGTGGAACATTTCCGTATACAAACTTATTTCCAACACGTACAGCATGGGGCACAAACTTTGGAAAAACGAGTTTTGTTGGTGGCGTTTCGGATGGGAAAAACGGAGCATCGGTGCTCGATATGAGTTATAAAACTACAAAAGCTAAAAAAAGCTGGTTCTTTTTCGAAAACGAAGTTGTGTGTCTGGGAGCAGGCATTACCGATAATGGCGGATTGAATGTACGCACCACAGTAAATCAGGCAAAAATGGAAACTCCATCCTATTCGGTTGATAAAGGTGGAAGTACGGAA
>CAMBSB010000191.1 GCA_945870155.1 Paludibacter jiangxiensis
ACTACCGTTTATACTTTTTCGTTTTGGGCAAAAGTGGGCAACGCCGTAAATACAGTATATGCCTATTTGGCAGATAAAACGGGTGATACGGGCAGCGCCACATTTACAAAAGCAATTCCACTTACAGGCGGCACAGCATGGACAAAATACACTGTAACTTTTGATATTCCGGCCGAAAGAGCCATTAAACCCACTCTCGATTACACAACCGCCTATATTGGTGTGGGCATTAATGCACTTTACACCACTGCCACACCTCCTGTAACACAAAATAATTGGCTCTATGTAGATGATTTTGAACTGCTTGCTTCAACCGAAAGTCTCGTACCAACCATTACTTCTACCACTTTGGCCAATGTGTATATTAAAACAAATCCTATTCCTGTAACTATTACTTTTAATACCAATGTTACTGGTTTTTCGGCTGCCGATATGGTAGTTACAAACGGAACATTAGCTAATTTTACGTCTGTAAATGCCTCCACCTATACCGTAAATATTATTCCTACTACCACAGGCAAAGTAACGTTAGATATTAATGCCGGTGCAGCTGCCGATGCCAACTCCCGACAGAGTATTGCACCCAACCAATTTGTACGATTTTTTAACAACGAAATTACGACTGGCAACTACACAAATTTCACTACTATTTGTGCCGTAAAAGATAACAAACCTGCTGTTTACACTTTTACCTCCGACGATGGTTTTACAAATGCCGCTACTTTTTTCAACAACGAATTTAAACGTCTCGATTTAGTTGGGTCGCTGGCATTGGTGGCCAACTGGATAAACGGCGCTCAAACGCCCGCTTCAACTTGGGAATTCTGGAATGGCATTTTAGCCGATGGACGTTTTGATATTATCAATCACTCCAAAACACACGTTAAATTTTCGTCTATCACCAACACGCAAGTTGGTCAGGATTCGCTTCACAACGAAATAATTGGCAATCAAACTGTTTTTCGCACCAAGTTTCCCCCTCAGGATATAATCACGATTGCCAATCCGGCTGTAGTCAATACCGATGCGGCCGATGTGCTAATTAAACAAAGTCATTACGCTGCACGCAATGGTACGAGTGGTTATAATTCACTCAACCCGACTGAAGCCGAATGGTTTAAACTCAAAATGTTAGCCAACTATTTTAGTTCCCAAACAAGAGCAGCTTATTCCACCGAGATTAATAAATACATCGACAATGTAGTTGCCAACAAACAATGGCTTATTTTGCTCACACACGGTATTGGAACAGGTGCCAATGCCATGCCCGATAGTGCATTTACCAAGCATTTTGAATATGTGGCAGCTAAACGCAATGATTTATGGATTGCCACTTTAGGAGATGTTACAAGATATTTCCGCGAAAAACAAAATGCAACATTACTCACAGTTGATTCTACGGCCACGCGTATTGGTATTTCGTTAACTCATACGCTCGATGGCAATATTTTTGATTATCCACTTACACTTAAAACAAAAATACCTGTTGGTTGGACGAGTGTGAAAGTTACGCAAGGCGCTACTGTGAAAGATGTGTTGACTATAAGTGAAAATGGAAATTTGTATGTCTTTTATGATGCAGTGCCCAATGGTGGAACAGTATTTTTAACGCCAAACAGTACTGCAAAAGTAGTAACCACATCAAAAAAAAACGGTATTATTCCGCTAATTTATCAGTCTGGAGCAACAGTGTTAAATATTGAAAAACTTGATCCTGAGACGGTTTGTTTAAAACTTTATACCGCTACAGGTAAGGACTGTGGAACTTATAATGTAAACGACACCAAAATTCGTATCGACATTAGCTCGCTCAAGTCAGGTATTTATTTTGTAAAACAATATTCGATTAAAAACGAAATTGCTGTTGCAAAAGTCCTTATTAACTAAATATGTTTTCTTAAATAATTATACTAACCTTAAATCAGGGAACTACTTATAACAGAACCTGATTTAATAAATTAAAAAAATGATGAAAAAAATTACTTTCAAAGCAATTTTATTCGGTGCTGTAGTTCTGCTTGGAATGACCAACACCATGAAAGCTGCCACCATTACTGTAAGCAGTGATGCAGTAGTAGCAGGTGTAAATTACAACACCATTCAGGCAGCTTACGATTATGTAAAAGCACTGCCCACCCTTACAGAAAAGTATGTTATTGAACTACAAAGTTCGTATGACCCCACAACTGGTATTACATTAGAAACCTTCCCCATTACTTTAGCAGCTAATACTGCTTCAGCAGATTTTGACATTACTATTAAACCTGCTACTGGAGTAAAGAAAACATTGGCAGCACTTAACAAAACAGTGATAGCGACTGGGATGGATTTTGCTATTAATGCAACCACATTGGATCTTACAGGAAAAATTACTGTTGGTGATATTTCAATGATTACAGCTACTTCGTACATTGCAGGTATGGGTACATATATTGCCGGTACTTTTAAACAAGTAGCAAGTGTTTCGGGAAATGTGTTGACTATACCTTCCACTGCATTGATTGCTGCAAGAACTGGAGTGAATTTGTATTTTGGTACTGCTCAAACCAAAACAATTAGCTTTAACGGTGCAAAATATGTAACGATTGATGGAGTTTCGCGTGATGCTTTGAGTACTACTGGATTAACTATCGAAAACCCAAACTGTATATATGCTCAAACGATTTATTTTACAGGTAATTCACAGTATAATACTATCAAAAACTGTATTGTACGTGGGGCAAATCAAACTGGAGCTTGGAACAATGGCTGGCAAGGAACTATCTTTTTTCAAGCAGGTACCAGTAATACTTGTTCTTACAATATCATTGACAATAATGATGTGTGCGATATGAATAACTCATTAATACCCTACCCAATCTGTGCAATTCAAATGACGGCTGCTGGTGGTACAAATACCAATCAGACAGTTTCAAACAACAATATCTACAATATTTCCAATAAATTTTCAGGCAATGGTACCTGTATTTTTATTCAATTTGGTAGCGAAAGTACTTCTTCGAATAATTCAGTTTTAAACAATCGTCTTTATTGGACAGCTCCAACTACTTTTTCTAATGCTGCTATCACTTTTACTGGCTTTGGTACAATTGGTTTAGGCAATAGAATTGAAAACAATGTATTTGGCTATGGAGCATCAAATGGTACAGGTAAATCGACATTGACTTTTACAGGAAGTGGAACAATATATGCCATGAATGGCATAAAAAATTCAACTTGTAAAAATAATACTGTTGGAGGAATTGATATTACAGGTACTAATTTTGTTGGTATTGGATTAGCTGCTCATACAGCTGGTAGTCTTACTGATATTAATGATATATGCATTGGAAATCAGATTAAAGATATTAATATAAAAGGTGCTGCTAATGGAACATTATATGGTATTTTCTATCCATCGGCTCCATCGTTTTCTGTTAACATCAAGAACAATACAATCAAAAACCTGACTAATTCATCAGAAACAGCTACTGTTATAAGTACAATTTTGGGTGTAGCCACAAGTTTTGGTTCTTCGGGAACTATTGCTATCAATAGTATTGGAAACGAAATTTCAAACCTAACAGCAGGTAAAACTGGTTCGTCGGCTGCCAATGCGGTAACTGCATTTCAGTCTGGAGGTTGTAATGTGGTTTTTGAGAAAAACCTGATATATAATCTAAAAACTATTACTTCAAGTACTACTTCAGTGATCAAAGGTATTCGTTTAGCTGTTAGTTTTGCCGATGGTAAAATAATTAAAAACAACATTATTCGGCTCGGAACTGATGTAACTTCAGATGCCGAAATTAGTGCAGTAATCAATGAAGGAATATCAAGTAATGCTCATCCTTGTAATCTTTATCATAACTCAATATATATTGGTGGAACATCGCAAACCAAACCATCGCATTGCTTGAGTCGTTCGGGTGCAATTTCCGGGGCTATAAATATTAAAAATAATATTTTATCGAATAAACGTACAGGCTCAACTGCTGTTAATCAGGTGTATAATTTATATGCTCTTACTGATGTTACAAGTTCAGAATATAATTTATACCAATATGGTTCATTGTTTGGAACCGTTACTACAACTTCTCCTGCGACTTTTCCTACATTGAGCGACTGGAACTCAGAAAGATTACTTGCTTCACCAACTTCATTATCAGAAGATGTTAATAGCAAAGACCAATTAGCTCCTCTATTTGCAGATGCCACAGCCGCTACACCAGATATGCACTTGCCAGCAAATTCGCCTGCTAACGAAACAGGACTTGCAATTGGAACTGTAACAGATGATTTTGCAGGAATGATTCGTGCCGATTATACTACAGCCGCAACTACAAACGCTGATATGGGTGCATTGGTAATTAGCAATTCTACATCTGTGGAATCAGCAAAACAACTTTCAGATTTGTCTGTTTATGGTAGCCATAACACTATCCGTTTTGCAAATCTTTCGGGCAAAAGTGCATCGGTTTATTCATTTGCTGGTCAATTGCTTAAATCATTTAAACTAACATCGGATAATGTATCTGTACCAGCTGATAAAGGTTTATACATTGTAATTGCAAATGGCGAAGTTACCAAAGTGATGGTAAAATAAAATGCAATGCATAAAATCTATTTGATAATTTCAGTTCTAATGCTTTTGAGCTTCACACCGAAGCCCAAAAGCATTACTATTTTCACCATCGGCGATTCCACCATGGCCAATAAAACCACTCCCGGCGATCATCCTGCCGAGCGGGGCTGGGGAATGATGCTGCCGGAGTTTTTCAAACTAAACGTTATTGTACAAAACCACGCCAAAAATGGCCGAAGTTCCAAAAGTTTCCGTACCGAAGGCAGTTGGGCAGTAGTTTATAGCCAAATCAAACGCGGCGATTACGTATTTATTCAGTTTGGCCACAACGACCAAAAAGCTGACACCCTTCTACACTCTGACCCTGAAACTACTTACAAAGCTTACCTTACCCGCTACATTACCGAAACCCGCGAACGTGGCGGCATACCGGTGCTGTTTACTTCCATTGTACGCCGCTCATTTAAAACCGATGGCACACTAAACGACACACACGGCGCTTACATAGATGTAGTGCGCCAAGTGGCTAAAGAACATAAGGTAATTTGTATCGACCTCAATGCTGCAACTCACAAATTAGTACAAAACCTGGGCGACGAGCCATCAAAAGCCTTGTATATGTGGGTGGACGACCGCAAAGACAATACGCACCTGAATGAAAAAGGTGCACGAGCAGTAGCGCAGTTGGCTGTGGATAGCATACGGATTAAAATTCCAGAATTGAAAAAACAACTGCGATAGAAAATAATAATAACGGTATTACTGAATAGTATTTTCAAATTTTCAAATCTCTTTTAAGGGTTTTTTATCGCTTAAGTGTCTATAATTTAATTAACTCATTATCAGAATCTAAAAACAATAAATCCGAATACAGAAATCCAAATCTGTAATCAAAAAATCTAATTACAATATGGAAAAACAAATTATTTTAAAAAAAATGACATTGCTCATAGTGGTTCTACTGTGGGGAATGACAGGTGGTGTGAAAGCAACGATATATACCGTTAGCGCTTTGGGAACGAACTCGGGTACAAGCTGGACAACCATTGCAGGAGCTTATGGCGCTATTCCAGCCACTCCAAGTTCAGGTGGTGATATTATTGAACTTCAAAGTGACTATAACCCTGCTTTGGAAACTTATCCGATTACTTTTGCTGCAAAATCTGGAGCAAGTGCAACTAACACCATAACAATTAAACCAGCAACCGGAGCCAAAATTACAATGGGACCTGCAAATCAAACAGTGATTGCTACAGTAACTGGCTCAACATTTACTGCCAATGCAGTTGCAACAGAAGATGTTAATTTAACAGGAATTATAACAAGTGGGTCATTTGGTCAGATAAATGCAGGTCATTACATATCCGGAATAGGTACTTACAATTCAGGAACTTTTAAAACCGTTTCTGCTGTAAACACAGGTACAAATACTTTTACTGCTAATATTGGAGCATTTACTGCTACTAGCCTCAATGGTAATAAACTCTATATTGGCCCGGCTCAAACTTGTGCATTTAAATTTAATGGATGCAAATATGTAACTATTGATGGAGTGTCTCGCACCGATGCCAGCACAGGGCTTACTATCCAAAACCCCAACTGTATATATGCTCAAACAATTATGTTCACGAATGCATCACAATACAATACAGTGAAGAATTGTATTATTCGTGGAGCCAATCAGTCAGGAGCATGGAATAATGGTTATGACGGTACGGTTTATTTCTCGGGCGCCACTTATACTACTATTGCAAACAACGATATTTGTGATATGAATGATGCCAATATACCTTATCCAATTAGTTCTATCCAAATGACTTCTGCTGGTGGAACAAATACAAATCAGACTATCACAAATAATAACATTTATAATATTTCGAATCTATATTCAGGTAATGGAAACTATGGATTTTTAGTGTTTGGTAGCGATGCTAATGCAACGAATTTTAATATTACATATAATCGTTTTTACTGGACAGCACCAACTACTTACAAAACGACTTCTATCAATATTTTAGGTTTCGCTACAATTGGAGCGGGTCATAGATTCGAAGGCAATGTATTTGGCTATGGAGCTGCCGATGGCACTGGAACATCCACCTTGACTATGACTGGTTCACCGGGGACAAGCTATGGATTCAGTGCTTTGAAAAATTCCGTATTTAAAAACAATACTATTGGTGGAATTACTATCAATAATGGTGGCTCTTTTGTGGCGATTAATCTTGCGCCCAACACTTCCGGTACTGTGTCTGCCGACTCCATTTGCTACGGCAATACCATTAAAGATATTACAATCAATAGTACTATTAATAATGGTACATTGTATGGTATATTTTTTAATGCGGCACCAAACTGTAATGTGAATATTAAAAACAATGTGATTAAAAATCTAACAATTGCCTCAACTACAGTAGGTAATGCTGAAAATATAGCTGCAATAAGTCATAATTTTGGGTATTCTTATGCACTTAATATAACTACTACTGTAGGTACTGCGGCCACCATTACTAGTGCTCCTCCTGCAGCTGGCACATATACCCTAAGTGGAAATGCTAATATCCCGGCAGGAACAACATTTACATACAGTGGAAGTAATTCAATTACATTGAGTGCTGCTGCAACTGCTGCTGCAACTGGTATAGCGACAACGGCTACTCCAACTAGTATAGTTGCATATATAAATTGTACTGGTAATGAGGTGTCAAATCTTACTGCTGGAAGTGCTGGATCATCTGCAAATCATTCCATTACAGGATTTGTATCGGGTGGTTTTACCAATATATATGATAAGAATTTAGTGTATAATTTGAACACTATAACTTCTAATACGGGAGCTGTCATTAAAGGTATGCGTTTTGCAATTAGTAAATCATCGGGCATTACTGTCAAAAACAACATCATCCGTTTGGGTACAGATGTATCTAGTGATGCTACAATCAGTGCAATTATTAACGAAGGATTGTCAAGTAATGGCCATGCATTCAATATTTATCATAACTCGATATATATTGGTGGAGGAACAGGATTAACATTAACCAAACCTTCGCATTGTTTTAATCATTCTACGGGTGCAAACTACGGTAATATTATAATTAAGAATAATATATTCAACAACTTGCGCGTAGGTGGTGCAGTGAATCAAGTGTATAATTTAATGGCATTGAATGAAATAAATGCATCTAGTAATAATTTATATCAATATGGTACGCAGTTTACAACAGTTACCACTACTTCGCCAGCAACTTATGCAACCTTAAGTGACTGGAATACAGCGAGAACAACGGCGCTATTGACTACCGACGCCAATAGTGTAAATCAAACATCTCCCCAATTTTTAGATCCAACGAATGCTACTACTCCTGATTTAAGAGTGAAAACAAATTACACTGTTGTAGCAGCCAAAGGAACAGATTTACATACAGTTGTAACGGATGATTATTATGGAACATCCCGTGCTGCAATAACTACTCCTGCCTTAGGAGCTTATGAATTTAGCTACGCTTCGGCAGCTTCTGATAACTATCGTTCGTTAGCCACTGGTAATTGGGGTACTACAGCTACTTGGCAAGCATCACCCGATAACACCAATTGGGCAAATGCCACATTAGTTCCAGGTGCTACTGCTGCTACTGTAACTATTCAAAATGCGCATATAGTAAGTTTAGATGCAAATGCTATAACAACAAGTTTAAGCCTAAACTCTGGTTCAATATTAAATGTAAATGCAGGTAAACAATTAACGGTTAGTACAACATTAAATAACAGTGGTACTTTCAATTTGCTTTCGGATAATGACAACGGTACAGCTACTATTTTAACTCCTGAAACATTTGGTGGTACAGGTGGAACAGCTAATGTACAACAATGGCTCACCGGAAAAACAGGAACCTCCACACGTGGAATTTGGTATTTGTCAAGTCCTGTGTCTGCTGCTACAGCTTCGGTATTCGATGTAGCTGCCGGAACTAACAAAATGACAAGGTACGATGAAACTATTCCTGGTTATGTTGCTAATTTCACTTCCAATGCAACTCCACTTACGCCTGGGATAGGTTATGTGGCTTATAATGGAGGAGCGGATGCGGCTTATACCTTTATAGGTGGAAATTTTAATACGGGAGCAATGCCAGTAACCGTTACCCGCACAGGGACAACAGCTGCCAAGCGTGGATTTAATTTGGTAGGCAATCCATATCCTTCATACTTGGACTGGAAACACATATCGAATACCAAAACCAACTTGCGTTCAACAATTTGGTATCGTGTTTATACCGGAAGTCAAATGACTTTTGATACTTATGATGGTACTACAGGTACAGGAAATGGCGAAAAAGGAGCTGTAAGTCAATACATTCCACCTATGCAAGCTTTCTGGGTAAAAGTAGATAAAGATGGTGATAATGCAGTACTTTCATTTGCCAATGCTGCCCGCTTGCACCGTGATCAAAGTTTGGCAGTCAACAGCTTGAGAGCTCCTGCACAAAAAAACACCGAGCCACAAATAGTACGTTTACGCGTATCGAATGGTACAAATAGCGACGAAACTATTTTGGTTGCTGATGCCAATGCTAGCGATGCTTTCGATACATACGATTCTGAAAAAATGAACAATGACAATGCAGCTATTCCCGAAATTTACACCTTGGCAGGCACACAAGAGTTGGTAATTAATCACTTAAGCGATTTTGCAACAAATAAACAAATAGCCTTGGGCTTCCGTCCGGGTACAATCAGTAATTTCAGCATTGTGGCCAACGAAATAAACAATGTGGCTGCACAAACTAAAGTGATATTGATTGATAAACTGCAAAACAATGCTGAGTTCGATTTGACAAATGGAACTGCTTATACTTTTAGTGCAGATGCAACTCCTACTGCCGACCGTTTTGT
>CAMBSB010000192.1 GCA_945870155.1 Paludibacter jiangxiensis
AGCACGAATTTCGAATCATATCATAATCCTATTACAGGCACATACCTGATGAACTGCTCAGGGTTCGCATCAATAGAAGCAAATGGTTGATATTAGAGGATCGCAATACCGTATTGCAAACTGGAATTTAGAGAGACCCCATGCTGGCACTAAAAAAACAAAATTAGCATTAGAAAAAATTACAGAAATCAATGCTGATCTAATTGTGTTAACTGAAACCAGTTCAGCGATAAATTTAGAACCCGCTTTCTATCCTGTTCGAACTGTTGAATTCAAAAAATTTCCTGCCGAGCAATGGGTAACAATATGGTCGAAATGGGAAGTCATCAAACAAATAAAAACCTTTGATGCGTATAGGACTGTTTGCGCATTAATCAAGTCTCCCTTTGGGGAAATTCTTGTGTACGGGACAATCATTCCTTATCATATGGCAGGGGTAAATGGTTCACGTTACGAAAACAAGGGATATCATGCTTGGCAAATGCATGAAGAAGATATAATACGGCAAAGCTTTGACTGGAAACAAATCATGTCAGACTTTCCTAATACCCCATTCTTTTTAATCGGAGACTTTAATCAAACAAGAGGCTATCTTTCAAAGGGATATGGTACAGATAAATGTCGGGATTTATTAACTGCAAAACTGAAAGAAAATCATCTCATATGTGTTACTGAAATAGATTTCACAGAGCAGAATCAACTAAGAGAAGACCCAAAGACAAAAAATGTGAGGAAGAATATTGATCATATCTGCATATCGGAATCATTATTGAATAGTTTTTCAAAATATGAAATCGGAGCATGGAATCATTTTAATGAAGATGGATTCCATATATCAGATCATAATGGAGTTTGCATTGATTTTGCTATTTAATATTGTTCTGATTTATGGATAGGACTTTAGCCAGCAAATAGCAATGCACAAGTTTTAGAAATTAAGAGTGCTCAGGTTTTAGCAAATAGCAGTGCGCAGTTTAATTTGTATTCAGTTGAACACCAGCAACCCCCATCATCCAAACTCTAATGAAGGTGATCTTCCAAAACCCGTCCCCAAACAAGCCAGAGAAATAACGGCTTTCTTCTCCTTACTCGTTGATGAAACAATGAAAACTATGCCTGATACATTAACCCCAACATGGATAAGATGCTTCAGGAAGGGATGCTCAGGTACAATATTGAGTGCGGTTGATTTAGACGATAATAAACTTTACTGGGAATGTTCAAAATGCAAGTATAGCGGGACGCTAATTGGATTTTAGGGAAGTTGCGTACAAATGGAAAGAAGTAAATAAATTGCACCACAATTTTGCATCAAAACAAAAAACCCGCTGTAAACATCACATTTACAACGGGTTAATTTACTTAAGAGTCGGGGTGAGAATACGATACCCCTATCTCGTAATTCGTTTATATTCAGTCTTCTACAAAATCGAATTTTTCTTAGGTAACCGAATAGGTCACCGGTTGGTTAAACCGCTGGCATCACCCATTAAAATTCAATATAAAAAGAACGAAATCTCAACAAATGTAGATAAAAACTGCCAAAATGTATTCAGATTAGTTCAGAAAGTTTCGGGATTGATATTTTTTGGTATCAATCTGCCAGATGTTGCTTTATCAGGTTAATGGTAATGCCGGTGTATTCTGCAAAATCCTCGATACTCACAAACTGGTGTTCTGCTTTCTCTTTGGATTTTTTAATTGTTTTCAGAAGCATACGGCTGGATTTCTCACTCTTACCGGTTAACCTTTGAACATCTTTCGGATAAATAACAACTCTTCCCGAAATTTTGCTCATATAATACTATCAATGTACTTTTTTCAAAAATAGAAAATTTCAATCAAAAACGGAAAAAACTGGAATAAGTTATCCATATGAGCTTGTATCGGAAAAAGAATAATTCTATTTGCGTTCGGGTAATGTATATTGCAGATAAATAGCTTTTTAATTATGGAAAAAACGTTTGAATCTCGAACATTTGGGTTCGGTGAGCTCGCTCAATTATATTTCCCTCATGTAACAAAGTCTTCGGCATCACGAATGTTCGGGCAATGGATTCATAATTGCCCGGAACTCGTAGAAAAACTCCAGCAAACTAATTGGAAAAAGCGCTCAAAGTATTTTACTCCAAAACAGGTAAGAATTTTAACTTTACATCTTGACCCTCCTTTTTAAGGCAATTACCTATTTGACAATAAGTCATTTAGTTTGAAATTACCTGTATTAGGATTAATCTCGGTTAGCATTTCATCATTTGTGAAAATGTCACAAATAGTCTTATGCATAGAGTTATCTGTCAAAACGAATTTCCTTAGATTGTCTAATGTAAGAGGCAACACTGATTTATGAGACCCATAACTAAAAAAATAATAAGTTACAAGCACCTCTTTTCTCCTTTGGTTACCCCCATCTCTGTTTGTTTCTATTTTTGTGCGTTTATCCGTATAAATGTACAAATACGTAGTATCGGCAATTAAACAAGGGGAGCTATAGATAAAGCGAAAACTTTCGCCATTCATTAAGCGGATCGCGAAAATGCTGTCCTTGTAAAATAAGGTTTCTGCATCCTGTTCTATGCTGATAATGTCGGGCGAAATGAAGAATTGTTTGAGCTTAATTTTATCGCCATCGTGCAGCATATCGGTTGGGCGGGTGAGTTTGCTTGTTTGAAAGTCGGAAAGATTGAGGTAGAAACCTTCAACTTCGCTGTTTTTAATTTCTTCTACTCGTTGAGCGAATAGCAGGCTGGTAAAGCATAGCATTATTGCTATGATTGTGAATTTTTTATTTGTTTTCATTGTTATAAATATTTAAAAGTTAAAACCATCTGCCCACTTTTTGGCAGTAATTACGGTATGGTTCTCCGTGTATTCCCTTAAGATATTCTTCTTCGAGACGTACCTGAACCTGAAAGAGCAAGGTAGAGGCTACAAATGTTAATAATGTTATGGCATTGGGGATAATGAGAAATACTCCTGCTAATGTAACGAGCATACCCAGAAACACAGGGTTTCGGGAAACCGAAAACAGCCCGTTAGTTTTAAGTTCGGTTTTTGCATTGTGGTCGATGCCTACACGCCATGAGTTGCTCATTTGAATTTGTGCCACAACTATCCACAATAGAGCCAAGTGAATAATTGCAAAGCCTGTGATTTTCAGTAAAGGAATTCCGAGCCATGTTAAGGGCGCGAAATAGTGTAACCCTGTTGTATAAAAGAGGTTTACCACTGACACTATAAAAATGAGCGAGGTGATGGGGGCAGATACTTTTCCCAAAAAATCGTGTGCTGTATCGGTGTTTTTGAATACGTAGGGGTTTATGCCTGTTTTGCGTTTTACCCTTACCGATGGCACTACAAATACGATTAAGAAGTAAACCACCAAAAACGAAAGGAGATATATTTTTTCGAACATAGTCTTATTTTTTAATGTTAATTTAATTTCGCGGGTCAAACATAATAATGCCCATTCCTATTAATGAAACAATTCCGCCGATTTCGCAAAGACCTGCCAAAACAAAGATGGATTTGGAATATAAAAGCTTCATAATACCTATTTGCTAAGTTTTAAAATACGTTTAGCCCCTCTGAGAACGATAAGAAACACCAATGAACCGATTATAAGGTCGGGGTATTTGGAGTTTGTGAACAATACCAAAAGACCTGCGGCAATTACCCCTGTATTGATGATAATATCGTTAGAAGTAAAAATCATGCTTGCTTTCATGTGGGCTTCTGTGCTTTTTGATTTTTGAAGCAGATACAAGCAAACAGCATTGGCAAACAAAGCAAAAACCGAAACGACAATCATGGTGCGATAATCGGGAAAGGCATCGGTTCCGAAAAACCTTCTTACCACCTCGACTAATCCGATTAATGCCAATAAAAGCTGTAAATAGCCACTCCATGCCGCCACTTTTTGTTTTCGCTGAATAAAGCTGCCTACTGCCCAAAGACTAAGTCCGTAAACAAAAGCATCGGCAAGCATATCGAGCGAATCGGCAAGCAAACCCATAGAGCCTGAAATTAATCCTGCGATAATCTCGATAAAGAAAAATCCGAAATTGATTAACAAAACAATCCATAGTAATTTTGTTTGCACATCGCTACTTGCAGCCGATTGCCAGTCAATTTGTGATTGTTCCTTGAGTTCGGATCCTAAGCCAAGACTTTTTAATCGGCTTTCAATTTCGGAACTTTCGGTATGTACAACAATCAATTTACGTTCGGGAATGTTAAACTGCAAATCCTGAATAGCTGAAATACTTTCCAGTTTCATACGAATCAACCTTTCTTCGGAAGGACAATCCATTTTGCTGATGGTGTAGGTGCTTTTAATCATGGTGTAAATTCAAATTAAGATTTACAATTTGTTTCACATTCTGCATCACCAAACTCTACCTGTATGGTAGCATGTTCAATGTCAAACTGCTCGTGCAATTGATGCTGAATGGCGGCAATAAACGTAACATCGGTTTGCGTGTTGCTAGTCAAATGCACGGTAAGGGCGGCATCGGTGGTGCTTAAAGCCCAAATATGCAGGTCGTGTATGTTGGTAACTTGGGGCAAACTTTTGAGGTAATTGCGGACTGCTTCGATATTCACATTTTCGGGAACTGCATCGAGGGCAAGATTTACAGAATCGATGAGTAAATGGTACGAACTGTAAAGGATTACAGCAATAATGGCAAACGACACGAGCGAATCGACCCAAACAATGCCTGTGAATGCCATAATTATACCAGCTACCAACACACCAAGCGAAACCAGCGCATCGGCAACGAAATGGACAAAGGCACTGCGGATGTTCAAATCGTGTTTTTTGCCTTTCATAAACAGCCAAGCGGTAAAGCCATTTACTGCAATTCCAATTACGGCTACGGTAATTACACTGTTTGAGTTAATTTCGATGGGTTTGCCTAATCGGTGGATGGTTTCCCAAACGATAAACGCCACGGCAGCCAAAAGCAAAACGGTATTTAGCAATGCAATGAGAATGGTTGAACGGCGAAAGCCATAAGTAAATTTTAGTGTTGGTTTGCGTTGCGACAGGATTACTGCTACCCACGAAAACACTAAAGCCAACACATCGCTTAGGTTATGCCCTGCATCGGCAATCAATGCCATTGAGTTAGAGAAAAAACCATACGATGCCTCGATAATTACAAAAATAATATTTATGGAAATGCCTATTTTAAAGGCATTTCCTAAATTAATATTGCTGCTATGTGTGTGATTGTGTTCCATTTCGAATCAAATACCATTATTCTTTTTATCCAAATCGAATCTATAACCCATGGATAATGATGGATAACGAGATTCTATTAGCAGGGCTGAAAGCGTAAGATTATCTGTGACAGTCCATGCAAATCCTTGGTGAAAGTTTTTACCATCATAAGAACCAAAAACAGTAAATTTTTCGAGAAAAATAGCAGATAGCCCCGAAAGGAAAAATGGATTTTCGAAATCCTTGAATACAGATGCTGCTCCCACATAAGCTTGTAACGCAAATGTTTCGCTAAACTCAACAGTTTTTGTAAGCAAACCATAAACTGATTGGTCACTACCCCCTGTTCGTACACTTCCAGTACCGATAATTACTCCAGGATACCATTTGTCTTCTTTTTCAGATAAAGGCTGAATGCGTAAACTCCATATCGGGTCTTTTGCTTTAAAAGCATAGCCTAACCCTGCATCCATCCATTTTAAAACACCATAGCGTATATTTGCTACAGCATATTCATCATCTGAAGTAGGCATTGCCAATGCCGATACAAGCAAATTGTTTTTTGCAATGATACCACCGCTGCTACTACCTGAACATGCCGGACAATTAGGGCCGCACTCTTGGGCATATCCCTTGCTGGTAATAAAAAACATTACAGCAATTACAGCACATATTTTAAACAAGTTTCTACTCTTTTTCATAATTTCATGATTTAAAAATACCGATTAAGTATTGCAAACGCCATACTTTGGTTCATTTCCATTTCGAGCAACTTGTATATACTTTCATTATAGAGCGAAAGTTCGTACATATATTCGGTAAGGGAAATTTCGCCTTTGTCGAAAGCTTTGTTGAGCAAATCGGTGTTGCTGAAAACCGATAGTTTATAACGATAATCTAAAACGCTGCTTTGCAAGGCAATTGCTTTGGTGTGGGTTGTTTTAATATCGTTATAGAACTGCAACTTGGTGTCTGTTTCAATGCCTTGTATTGCAATTGACTTGGCTTTGGCATACTTCGTAGTGTTTTTGTTTTCCCACAATGGAATAGTTACACCAATTGTTATACCTTGAAATTGCTGACCAACTACCTTTTCGCTCATATAGCCTGCATATAGTTTTGGTAAATTCATGGCTTTATTGAGTTTTACTTGCTTTTCGGAAATGGCAATTTCTTGCTTTATCCATTGCAGTACCGGGCTGTTTGGTTCTATTTGCGAATACCACTGTTCAAAATCGGCAGGAATATTTTGCAGAGAAAAAACACTATCGCTGAAAGCAATAAAAATACCGCCATTAAGCAAAGCTAATTCAGACAATAACGCTTTCTTTTCAATCTCGGCATTTTCAAGTTCTTTAGTTATAGTTAAGAAATGCACCTGCGATTTGTTGAACTCCAAAATACCTATATCGCCCGTGCTATATTTGGTTTTATAGGCTTCGGAAATTTTTGAAGCATTGGCGTATTGCTTTTGTATCACATTGCTTAAAGCATTCTGATAGGTAAGTTTAATACACACCTCACGGGTTTGAAATAGGATTTCGTTTCGCTGCTTTTTGTATTCCAACTCAGTTTGTTCGTTTTTTAGATTAGAAATTTGACTTTTATACGAATAAGAAGATGGAAAGTCGAACGACTGCCGGATGCTGAAATCGGTACGATTGCCAATTGCCGAAGGGTTGCCCCATAGATAATTGAACTCCATTTCGGGATTTTGAGGCGTAAGCCCTGTTTTGTTCCCGATTTTTTCGGCATCAACGCTTTTGCGATGTGCCGAAAGCGTGGTATTATTTTTTTCTATTGTTACCAAAACAGAATCAATGGTATTTTGAGCGAACAGATTAAAACCAAATACCACCAACGCAGTGATTATAATTGCCTTTTTCATTTCTTTTCGGTTTTAATAATTTCACGATTGTTTAAAATACTGTACACAATTGGCACAATGTAGATATTGAGAATGGTTGATGTTAGCAAACCTCCCAAAATCACTTTTGCCATAGGGCTTTGTATCTCGTTGCCCGAAAGGTCGCCTCTTAATGCCAAAGGAACGAGAGCAAGGGCAGCGGTAAGGGCTGTCATAAGGATTGCATTCAAACGGTCGGACGAGCCTCTGGTAACCGTTTCGTGCAACGAAACACCCTTGAATTGCAACCTCTGATAATTAGAAATAAGCAAAATGCCGTTGCGTGTGGCAATACCAAACAGGGTGATAAAACCAATAATTGCAGGAATGCTCAGAATACCCGATGTAAACCAAATAGCAAATACTCCACCTATTAAAGCCAAGGGTAAATTGAGCAAGATAATTCCAGCCAATTTGAAGTTTTTAAACTCCTGATACAGCAAAAGAAAAATGATAATGAGTGCAATAAGCGAAGTAAGCATAAGCGTTTTGGAAGCTTTTGCCTCGCTCTCGAACTGTCCGCCGTATTCAATGCGGTAGCCTTCGGGCAGGGTTATTTTCTCATTTATGTTTTTCTGAATATCTTCCACCACACTACGCAAATCACGTTCGGCAACGTTTGCCGAGATTACAATTTTACGCTGTACATTTTCGCGGCTAATAGAACTGGGACCCGAAACCGAAACAATTTCGGCAACCTGTTCTAAGGGTACTTTTTTACCGCTTTCGGTGTCGATAAGAGCTGTTCTGATGCCTTCGAGGGTTTGGGTGTGGTCGTTATTTAAGCGAAGCACCAAATCGAAACTACGTTGACCCTCATAAATGTCAGCCAGTTTCTCGCCGCCAAAAGAAATATCAACAAACTCATTAAACTGCTCAATGGTAATGCCGTACTGCGCCAGCATATCACGATTGGCACGGATTTGAATTTGCGGTATTTCAACTTGTTGGTCAACATTCACATCTACTAAGCCTTCAATATCTACAATTGCATTTTTAATTTGATTGCCTGTAGTAAACATTTTATTGAGGTCGGTGCCAAAAAGTTTAATTGCAATATTAGCACGAGTACCCGAAAGCATGTGGTCGATACGATGTCCGAGGGGTTGCCCCACGGTATAAGCTATTCCGGGAATGCGGGAAAGCGTTTCCCGAACATCGGCAAGAAATTCTTGTTGGCTTCGGTCTTTCAATATGAAATTAACATCTACCTCGGCACTGTTGGTTGTTTGCGAATGTTCGTCGAGTTCGCCACGTCCGGTGCGGCGTGCAGTACTGCTAACTTCGTCAATTGCCAACAACTCGGTTTCAACCAAATTGCCCAATCGGTTACTTTCTTCGAGCGAAACACCGGGTTTGGTAACCACCGAAAGTGTTAAAGCTCCCTCGTTAAATTCGGGTAAAAAACTACGCCCAAAAGAGGCAAAAACTATTAAAGCAATCACAAACAATCCAAATAGAGGAATTAGAATCGCCTTTTTGTGATGTAATGCCCAAACCAACGATTTCTCGTAATTGCTGGTAAGTTTGCGAACCAACCATTTTTCTTTCTCGTTTTTAGCGAGGTATTTCTCGTTTGAAAGCAGTATTTTACACAAGAGTGGTGTTAATGTCATTGCTACTACAAGTGAAACGAAAAGCGACACTACAAAAGCAATTCCAAGGGGTTGCAACATTCGCCCTTCCATTCCCGATAGGAAAAACAAAGGGAGGAATGCCACCATAATTATGAGCGTTGCATTTAAAATAGATGCCCGTATTTCTTTGGATGCCTCGAACACTACTGTAAACGAAGTTTGCCGTTCATGTGTGGGTTTTAGCCTGTTTTGGCGTAGTCGTTTATACACGTTCTCTACGTCAATAATAGCATCGTCAACCAAAGCACCAATTGCAATTGCCATACCCCCAAGGCTCATGGTGTTAATGTTCATACCAAGATATTTCAAAACTAAAATAGCACCCAACAACGAAAGTGGAATTGCAAGTAATGAAATGATCGTAGTACGGAAACTACCAAGGAAAAGGAACAAAATAATGATAACAAAGATTCCGCCTTCGATAAGTGCATTTTGAACATTATTTACCGAAGTTTCGATAAAATCGGCCTGACGGAAAATTTTTGTATCAATTTTCACATCGGCAGGCAAGGTTTTCTTTAGTTCCGATAAGTTTTTTTCAATCCGTTGGGTAACATCAAGCGTATTGGCATTGGGCTGTTTCGAGATAGAGACAATAATAGCAGGTTTGGCACTACCCGAAGCAT
>CAMBSB010000193.1 GCA_945870155.1 Paludibacter jiangxiensis
AAGCTATGTCTAATACTTGCTCTTTCACCCATCGAAGATACTGTTTTTCAATGGAATATCAAAATAATTTACAATAAATATTGCAACTTTTTCGCGCCCAAAACCATAAAATATTCTGTATCATCAACTTAGGGGTGCTGAGTAGTTACTTTTATTTCCAACTTTCTTGAATACATTTTTTTTATTTATTTCTTGTCTTTTGGCTTAATCTGTAGATGTTTCTCAATATCAACACTGTCTATCAATATCTTTTTTAAGGTTTCAGTCGGTTTAAACCACACTAGCACAGTATCAGTTCTATTTGGAAGCTTCGTATCAGCCATACAAATTGCCACAGGTAAAAGTTTCATATCGGCCGGTAAGTCCTGGTTTAAACTCATTCTTCCTTGTGTATCACCAATTAATAATGGATAAAAATCATTAATGGTTGTATTTTGAATTTTCAACAAACTGTCGATTTCTGTTTTAACAGTTAGCGTATCTGTTTCTTCCAGATGTAGCGTTGTAACATAATTATCGTTAGTAAGATAAAAAGCTAATGTACAATACTTTTCATTGTCATTTTTCCAATTGGGATTGGTGTTTTTGTAAAATACACCTTTTTCTGATACTACAATGCCGAGTGAATTTAATTGTGCTTGATTTAAATACAGAGCTTCAATTTTTGTAGAAGTTTTGTTGCATCCTGTAATAAAAACTACAGCTAAAATAATTGATAACAAATTGAATTTCATAATGTTGATTTTTAAAAAATTTATATTAAAGAATAAATGCATCGCTTTATAATTTGAAAAAATATATTTATCTACACTAAAACCGCTTATCACATAGCAAAGTTAACATGCTTAATTATAATCAACAAAAATAATAGCAACATTTAACGCACTGAAATCTTTTTGTTAATTTTTATAACATTTCAATGATTTATTTATAAATTATCAATATCGACAATTAAATTTTAAAACCAAAAAGAAATCCCTATAAATCATTTCTATCTGACTTATAGGGATAACTAGTATAAATATCAGTTTATTAAAACAACTTTATTCTTTAAATATCTGTAAAGATTTAAAACCCTGAACAGTAGTCACTTTTATCAGGTAACTGCCTTTTCTAAGTTCACTCACATCAATTTTATTGTTATTGATACAAACTTTTTTAACATCAACACCGGTTAGAGTAAATAATTCAATTTTTTCAATTTTATCATTCGATTCAATATTCAAAATATTTTTCACAGGATTCGGGTAAATATTCAAACTTAATACATTCATATTTTTAACACCAGATGTTCCATATACTATATTCATATAGAAAAGATAAGTCGATCCGCTTAATTTTGATATTGTGTGCGCTCCTGCAGCAACCGAAACAGTTAAAACACTTGCACTAGCTGTAATATTATACGTTGTACCATCAACTTTTATACTTCCAGCATAAGCAGAATTGAAAACTAATGTTAATGTGCCTGGTTGAGTTGTGGTAAATGCAATATTAGTAGATGATTCCATTTTCAAGCATTGAGTTAAAGATAAACCATCATAACTAACAGTACCATAACCAGTTGAAAGATTGCCGGTAATAGTGTAAAAGCTACTTGTTTTACCTGAAGCTGTAAAGTTATGAACCATGTCGCCTGTACTTCCTGTAGTGACAGTTATTGTCCCCGAACCGGTTGCAGGTGTTCCTGCTAAACCCGAAGTTGTAATTGAATAACTTAAAGTAGCTGTTGGTGTACCATTGATAGTAATGGTTTTTGCTGTAGCATCTTTCACAAAACTAATTCCCGAAGCAGGTAATCCGGTTACAGTTGCATCTGTAGCATCACCACCCCAAGTGAAAACAATGGTGCTAATAGCAGTTCCGGTGTTTACAGTTTGGTTATTATTGGTAGTCGAAGTAAGCGTTTGACTACTTGCAGGCGATACAGTAATAGTTCCTGATCCTGTAGCGGCTGTTCCAGAACCTACAGTAGTAATTGAATAACTTACTGTTGCAGTAGGAGTTCCTGTTATTGTAATAGTTTTGGCTGTAGCATTTTTCACAAAACTAATACCCGATGCTGGCAATCCGGTTACTGTTGCATCGGTAGCATCGCCACCCCAAGTAAAAATTATGGTGCTAATGGCAGTACCCACAGTAACGGTTTGGTTGTTGTTTGATGTTGAAGTAAGCGTTTGATTACCTGGTGTTGAATTTTCACCTTGAACCGAAACCAATGAGGTTTTATAATTGGTGAGTGCGGCTTTTATAACAGTGTTCACTAAATATGCAGGATCGTCAACAGCATTATTAAACGTAAATTTCAAATCACCACCTTCAACTCTGCCTGCATATTGCATTACTTTAGTTTTTGCTGTTGCAGGTTCATCAATAATCAGATTTTTCACATACAATGAAGCATCTGTATCAAAATTGTTGTAAGTATTAGCACCTGCAAACGATTTAACAGTAGCTGGAACAAGTTCACCTCTTGTAGTTGCTCCATAAGCATCAAAATCGATGGTTGAACTGATTTTTCCGGCAATATTATACAATGGATTGGTATCGCCATAGGCTACAAAACGCAATGAAACTGTAGTATAATCGAAAGTATTGTTAAATGATTTAATTGAGCCACCATCTTCACCTGAGAATGTACCAATTGTGCCCGGATTGTTTTTTTGATTTACTTCATCCCAAACATCGGTTCCTTGTAATGATGTCATCATTGGACGTTTACAATTGCGGAAATAGTTGCCTTCTACAAAAACCGAAGAACCCATAGTTGAACCAACACCATATTTTGCATTGCCATCATAATAGTTATTGTATACATGTGCCGAATAATATCGTACACGTGGGTGTCGTGAATCGGAATGATCGAACCAATTATGATGATAAGTAACATATAAACCTGAAGTTGTACCTTCACTCAATCCCAATAAACTTGCTTTTCCACTATCCCAAAAATGATTGTATGAAAAAGTAACATAAGTTGAACCTTTATTATCCAAAGCACCATCGCCTTTAATCTGGTCGGCATCGCTACCTGCATCGCCATAAAACATATCGCAGTTGTGAAGCCATATATGATCATTGTCTTGTTGTAATCCAAAATTATCACCCGCAGTACTATTACAATTCATAGTTCCAATATTGCGCACTTCAATATTGGTGGCAGTTTTAAGACGAATCCCCCAGCCATTGGCTACTGCATCGGATCCAACGCCTTCGAAAGTTAAATAACTTGAAGCATTATTATCGTTTTCAATAACAATATCATCACCCTCCATTACAGTCATGTCAGTTATATTACCTATTAACCGAAATATAAATGGCCGAGTATCTTTTCCTTTTTTGATGGCATATAAAATATTTTGAAGACCAATACAAGGATTTGAACTTGCACCGGTTATATTCATCGAAATTGTATTTTTGGTATTTTCTGTAATATACATTATTACGGCACCATCTTTAGGTGTACCATCTGCCTTGTAAGCTCCTGGCACTCTTCCTCCTTCGAACGCAAACCCATTCCGATCGTGTGCAACTACTGTAATACTTCCCGTTATACTTCCGCTAGCTTCTACACCTGAAATAACCGGTGCTACTTTTAAGGTATAAGTCCCGGCAGCAATTCCTATAACATCAGCCCGATAATAAGTGCCATAACTTCGTATGAGTTGAGTATCAATTTTTTTATCAGTTACTCCACCACCAGTATAATAAACATTATAACTTGTAGCACCATTTACGGGTAGCCATTTTACAAAAGCTGATTCGAGCCAACCTGCTGATTCAGTAATAGTAAGCGTTTGTGCTGAAGAATAAACTGATACAAATAGAAATAGTAATAATAAGCGTAAATGATTCATTGTTTATTTATAAATTTATATGAGTCAACTAATTTATTGATAAATCTCGCAACAAAAATACAAAATTGAATTATGACCAATGTAGATTAATTGATTTAATATGTGTAAGATTTGGTATAAGTAGATATAATAAGAATTTAAATAACTTGTAAAGTCAAGATAAAGCCTAATTATATACCCGATAAGCATTGTTTGGTAATATTCTTGCAATAAAGTTTTACTTTTCAACTAAGATTTAACATCTGAACATTTTGAGAGAATATATCAATAATTGTTTCGGGTGTTAAGATGGAAATCAAGAAAAAATATCAGTTAATATTATTTAAATCGTACATATTTATATATTTTTTCAAAACTAATTGCATATCTTTGAAAGTCTTTATATTCACTAATATTTTAAAAAATATCTAACATTATATTTTTAATATTCAGATTGAAAAAATTGAAAAAAACAACTAAATTCATTTTGCATAATTATGAATTTAGCTTAATCGTATTTATTTTAAAGTGTTGATTATGAATAATTTTAAGTGTTTATTGTTAATTCTTGTAACTACTTTTAGTATTTCAATCTCAGGTCAAGATTTGACACAAATAGGAAAAGAAAAGATATTTAAAATAAATGGCGGATTAGGTTTAAACTACACGTCTACTTTTACAAACGATAGCAACAGAATTCCCATGCCCACATTTTGGGGAGCCAATCTGAATTTGAATTTAAGTATTTATGGCCTCTCCTTCCCTATTTCGGCCATGATAACCAATGGAAAAGTGAATTTTACACATGCTTTCAACCAGTTTGGCATCAGTCCTCACTATAAATGGTTAACATTACATGCCGGTTATCGACAATACCAATACTCACCATTTACTGTCTCCGGACAAACTTTTTTTGGAGGAGGAATTGAATTACGTCCTGCTTTTCTACGTTTAGGTTTTTTTACCGGCCGATTGCGAAAAGCAACCGAACTGGATTCGGCCATGATGTTTCAACAAACCATTCCCGGTTCATACCCATTGAATATTGTTTCGGAAAATGGAACAAACTTCTATTCGGCACAACAAGCATTTTCGCGTAAAGGTTGGGGTGCAAAAATTGGTTTTGGCAGCGAAACAAATTATGTTGACTTTATTGTGTTTAAAGGAAGAGATGATTATCAAAGTATTACAAAAACAACTAATCTAAGTATTAAACCTGAAGAAAATTTGATATTGGGAATTAATATTTTTCAACGTATGTTTAAGCATTTCACTTTTGGACTCAATGGTGCAGCCAGCGTTTATACATACGATACCAATGCAGCGGAATTGGCTGAAAGTATTCCATTACTTGGATTAATAAATAAAATATTTGTATTGCGCCCAACAACTCAATTTCAATGGGCAGGTGAAGTAAACTTCAACATTAACTACCCTAACTTCTCATTATTAAGCACATACAAAAGAACCCAGCCTAACTTTCAGAGCATGGGTATAAACTCCTTCCTTTCCGATTTAAATTTAATCACTTTCCAACCTTCCTGGAGCTTATTTAAACAAAAAGTAAGGTTCAACAATATGATTCAATTTCAGAATGACAATTTGAATGGTTACAAACAATTTACTACTAAAAGATTTATGCTTAACTCCTCAGTTTCATTGAATTTAACAAACAGATTTGGAATTGATTTTAATTACAACCAAAATGCACTTAACCAAACAAAATTAGGAACTTTAATGCTTGATTCGGTTCAAGCATCTCAACTTAGTAATTCGTTTATGGTTTCTCCACATCTATTTTTAAATAATTCAAGGGTATCTGATATTATTTCGGTTGTAAGTAGTTTTACGAATATGAAAAACAAGCAAAAAGGCATTTCGAACGATATAAACAACATTTATGGTACAATTAATAATACCTTAATTATTTTCAAGGGTGGTTGGAATATAAATACGGGGTTAAACTACAATTCTGCTATTACTTCTACTAATAATTTACAAAGCTATGGATTTATTGCCGGCTTAAGCAAAGGTTTATTCGACAATAAGTTCTCCATAAGCAACAACAATACAATTTTGTGGAATAAATTGGATGGAGCAGATAATGGTAATACTGTATCGATCGATCTGAATGCGGTGTGCAATTTATTTACAAAACATACACTCTCGGTAGGCCTCAATTATTTATATTCACCGGCTAATGGCATTTACAACCTTCACGATTTTCAACAAACACGTTTTATGATTAGTTATCAGTATATTTTTTAATTTAATTCAATAAGGAATACCATGAAAAATGCATACTATAAGCTTAAATCTCTATCAATCATACTATTATTGATTGTTTCAACATTATTTGCATCGGCACAAGTTAATGTAAATTTGAATATTATACCGCCTTATTCTCCTTTTTTTCGGGATTATATGGGATATTTGAATAATAAAACCGTGGTAACATTGTTTTATACCAATCCGGCAGCTATGGTGCCTATTCAGGTATATTTAAGTGCCAGCATCCGCAAAGACGATAATAGTGTTACAGTTCAGGTAAAAGAAAGTTACAAACCCAATATTCCCATAACTTTGGTACCCAATATTCCTCAAACACTTACAGGGACACAACTGCGCAATATTTTTGGAAATGGAACAACAAACGACTTGATTTTAACTGGTATGAGTCTGAATGAAACAATATTAAATCAGGCACTTAAAGAAGGTAATTATACCATTTGCATTAAAGTAAAAGACTATAACACAGGAAGCTTAATAGCCGAAAGTTGCAGTTCAATTTATATAACATACTGTGAACCTCCCCAAATTTTTTCACCGGTAAATAATAGCGTAGAAACAGCCAAAACACCTCAAAATATATTGATTTCATGGACACCCACAACTCCAGCCGTTTTGGGTGTTAATTACAGACTGCGAATTCTGAAATTGATGAATGGAATAAGTGCGACCGATGCATTGAATTATAATACACAGGTGATTTTTGAAAAATCGGATATTAACAGGACAAGTTACCCGCTCGATTTAGCCAGTGGAGTAAAGTTAGACACGGGGTCGGTGTATGTAATGCAAGTAACAGCCTCATCGTCAAATGCTTTAATTAAAAATGGTGGAAAAAGTGAACCTGTACAATTTATGTATAAAGCCGGGAATTTACCTCCCGTTATTATTCCAGCAATTCCAAATAATGAACCTGAAAAGCCAAATACACAGCTAAAACATCTAAAAGTATATATTCCATTCTGCGAAGAATCGATTGATGAAACATTAAAAAATAAATTAAAAATAAAAACGAATAATAATAAAGTAATTGAGGTGAATAATACCCATCATTTTTACCTACGATGGGAAGATTTGGCAAATTCAATGGTGATTAACAACAATGATACAAATAACTGGGGAATTATTTATAAAATTCAAATTTTCAGTACAATTAATCAGAAAATGGTGTGGGAAAAATTGGTGTGGAATGATGCATTTTACGAACAAGCCATTGGTAATTTGCCATTTTTAAACAAACAAGATTATAAATTATATATTCAAGCTTATAAAGGCAAAAAAGAAGGAGACAAGCTTATAACCGACACAAAATTTGCCGAATCATACCAATGTAATTTTACATATTCCATACTCAATAACGTAGCAAATCTAATAAATTATCAGGTTTCAGGAAAATTGTTATATCATTTTCAAAATGATACAATCGACTATCCTGTTAATTCATCAGGAGTTGTATTGAAAAAGTATTTCATGATTAAAGATTCAATTACGGATAAAATTCTAGTGAATGATTTATTAACTCTAAATACAAATACCTCAACTACGGTGAAAGTAAATTTACAGGAAAATGGTTCATTTACATCTAATTTTATGGCTCATCCTAATGCCGGATATATTGGAATTCAGGAACTATTACCAAGTTATGAATTTCCATATAAAGTAAAAGGTCGTGGGTATGAGTATTTTAAACTAGAGATTAATTCGCCCTATTATTTAAACCCAAAAACAATTATTGAACTTGCCAACGACTCATTGGTTTTGGGTGAATTAAAAACAAAGATATGGAGTTACACTTTAAATGCTGAAATTTCGAAAGGATATTACAATTCAAAAACTAAAAAATACAGCAATTTCAACGAGTTAAATCCTAAAAACCTGAAAGTTTTGGTTCACAGAGTTGGCAATACAAGCATTTTTACCGATTTACCTTATTATGAGGGAGATATGAAACCAGAAACACCTAAAATTAACATTTATGACAAAACAGTATCCAAAGGTAAAGTTATTACCGTGATAGGAAAAGATGGTAAAGCAAGAACAGTTGTTGTTGTAGACAATCTGATATGCAATCAGTTACAAGGAGATGCGTATAAAATTTCTATTACTCAGGACACAGTTATTGCTGGAAAAACAAAAACTTATTTGTGTGGTGATTTGTATTTTTCAGATATAAAATACACTCCAACAGTTTTCGAAAAAGCCCTTGCACAAACAAATAATAAAACGAATTTCCAATATAATACACATGGCACACTGCTAACAGATGATCCTCCAAAATCAACGCTGATAGGACAACTCGTTTATCGGGACCCTAACGACCCTAAATCTGTTATAAAACCTTTAGCAAATACACAGGTAAGCCTTATTGTTACTTATTTAATAGAAGACAGCAAAGGAAATAAAACCATATTAGATCCTTATCATGTGAAAGAAGAATTATCATCAAAGAAAAATGAAGCCATAGGTGGAATGAATACTGGACAAAAACAAGCTGAATTACTCGCCCAACTCGTGAATCCTTTTGGCGATGGTAATACTCCACTTGCAACAGATGTTACCGATATGGAAGGAAAATTCATTTTTAAAGACTTTGCCAATATTGATTCATTAGGTTATAGTAATGCGAGCGGAGAATTTGGAGGAGGAAGTGGCGAATTTAGTAATTATGCCAATTTTAATGGAAAATTGCAAAGAACAGTTCGTGTTGTAATGAGTGGAATATCAAAATCCAAGTGGTTTAATCCTGCAAACAATATCAATATTCAACCTAACGATTCGCTTAATGTGGGTGTGCTAACTGCCTATTTGAAAACCTATAAATTGACTATTGTACCACGTAGCGCACCTGAAAACAAAGATGTACTTCCTATAGCAAAAGTTGTTCAGGGGTCGAAAATAAAAATCGTAAAAAAAGGGATTTACTTACAAGATCCTGATATTACTGACTTTCAATATGTTGACACAAAAAATGGTTGCGATTTCAGTATTCCAATGCACGATAAATCAATTTTAAATGATGATGTGAAAATCAATATTTCAACCAGCGATAGTGTAGGTGAAAACTCTTTTGCAACACGCAATATCAATTTCCCTCGTGGATATGAAGATTGGAAACGCGATTTGGAATTTCAGGAAGGTCTAAAAAACAATTCTTTTGATCCCGATGGAAGTGGTTACTTTACTACTCAAAAGGGAGGTTACAATAGAAATAAAAGATTAGATGGAATGGATA
>CAMBSB010000194.1 GCA_945870155.1 Paludibacter jiangxiensis
ATAATTTCGACCGATTTTAATGCTTTAGCTTTATAATTACTTTTATCTTGCAAAAATAACATAAATTTCCGAACTAAGTCTTTTTCATCTTTTGTTTTGTAAAGACAAGCCAGTTTCCCATTGACAGTTATTTCGTTCATAACATCCCAATCATTTACAAAAACTGGTATACCAACAGCAATTGCTTCAACCACAGCAATTCCGAAGGTGTCATGATCGGTAGCATAAACAAAACTATCAACTTGATTTAAAATTTGTGGAACATCATTACGTACACCGGTAAAAATAACATTTTCTTGTAATTTATGCTTTGTACAATAGTCTACACAATTATCATAAAAGTGTGAGCAGCTATCAACTCTTTTCCCAACCAACAATAATTTAAAATCGACTCCTTCAATTTTCAATTCATTTGCAAAACGGCACAATGTTAACTGATCTCGTACCTCGTTGAAACTGCCAATACTTGCAATTAATATAGTTTCAGGTTTAAGCAAAAACTCATTCCTTAAATTTTGATTGTCGTTTTTAGTTGCGTTAAACTTTTCGAAAGAGATTCCATTATAAACTACCTCTTGCGTTTCTTGTTTTAACGAATATTTATTAACGTAATATCTCCTTTGAGTATCACTAACATATATGTTTAAATCTGAACGTTTTATGATGAATCTTAATATGAATTTTGAAATTTTTGTTTCGTTAAAATCATAACCATGTAAACTAAGCATTATTTTAATGTTAGTTCCTATGCAGGCAAAGTAGGCAAAAAAGGCATCAATCGGTTGTTGAGCATGAACAATTGTTGTGTTGTTTTTCAACAAATACTGTCTTAATTTAAATAAATATGCAATAAAATTTTTCCCAACTGCTAATTTAAAAATTTCTAATCCACTATTTAAAAATGACTGTTCCAATTCTCCCGACTTGCGATATAAACAGGTAGCAATTAAATTGTTTTTAGTAGCATTTTTAAAAACATCAAGCAAAAGAGTTTCTGTACCTCCTCTGTCGAGCGAACCAAGCAAATAGGTAATTTTCATCTCTGATTTAGTATTTAATTTTTAATTATAAACATTCATTATCGGAATATTTATTCAACAAAAGCCAGCCCAAATTTATCACAAGCATCGATCATTTCCTGTCTTTGTTTTACATTAAAATCAGGATTTCGCAAAGTGTATGCTTCTGAAAAAGTATTATTAGAATTCATTTTTACTTTTTCTCTTTCAAGGTAGTTCTCTAATGAGCAAATAACTTTGGCAGGACTACCCACAGCCATTGAATTCGATGGGATATTTCTGGAAACAACACTTCCAGCACCAATAACAACATCGTTTCCAATACTCACCCCCGGAAGTATTATTGTCCCTGCTCCTATAAAAACCCGATCTCCAATCTTAACATTAGCTATGCGTGTGTATTTAAGGTGAATAATTGTACTTGCATCGTGTGCTAAAATATGAACGTTGGGAGCTAAAACTACATCATTGCCTATTTCAATATGCCAGCAATGTGATGGGTCAATAATGACTCTTTGCATTATAGTCAGATTTTTGCCAATTTTTAACCCTTTCTTAACTAGCTTCGATAAAGATTGATCACCTCTTAATCGATTTATAATCGTTTTGATAAATTTTAATTTTTTCATTTCCTACTTAATGGAATAATTGTATTATTTTCTCAAAATCATTTTTAGATAATAAACACCAATAATTTTTAGCTTAATCCAGTTTCGCACAATTACTGATGGAAATGCATATTGTAAACGTGTAGACAATGGTATGTTCTTAAAATTTACTTTTGCAATTTCTTTTGTATATTCTTCTATATGAGCATTTTGAATTCTATATTGAAGAAGTGAGTAAGCACGTAATTTATCTAACAAATTTTTTAAATCGTAATTAGTAGCCTCTGATTTTGAGAGATAATCCAAATTGAAAATAAAAAAAGAATTAGGTTCATATATTTTAAAATAATCTACTGCTCTTGCTTTAATATCCACGTCCTGATTATAATTTGAAAGAGGTTTTTTAATCAAGGCGACCGGATATTTAAGTGCAATTCTTATCCACAAATCAAAGTCTTCTCCCATTTTCAGATTGGGTTTAAAACCATTTTCGTGTTCAAACACTTTTTTCTTAACAATTGTAGCCCCTGTCCACAAAGGCATGCAAAGGGTTTTTGCATATACTTCACAATAATTTATAATGCCACGATTGAATTTTTTATCTACACCTATTGTATCTTCACTTCTAATATTGCCCTTAACAATATAATATCCACTACCATAAATACCTGCATCGGGAAAATCAAAAATTAAATTACTCATTTCTTCTAAAAAAGTAGGCTCCCACCAATCATCTGCATCTAAAAAAGCAATATATGAATACTTTGCAAATTTGACGCCATTATTGCGTGTAGTTGAAACTCCTGCATTCACTTGATTTATAATTTGATAGTCAATAGCCTTAAAATCAAATTTAGTTAACACTTCGAACGAATTATCCGTTGAACCATCATTGATTATAATCAATTCAAAGTCTTTAAAAGTTTGAGAAAGAACAGAATTTAAAGCCATTTCTATATAATCTGCTTTATTATAAAGAGGAATGATTATTGAGTACATTATTTAAATATAAGTTGCAATTTGTTATTTAACCTAATGAAGTAATCATATATTAATTCAGAGGCATTCTCTTTAAAAATCGGTTGTTGTATAAATTTTTTATACTCTACTGTATTTTCATTCAATATTTTTATTTTTTCCAGTGCTTTTGTATTGTCTTCGTTTAACTTAAGATAAATAATTCTATCCTGATTTAAAATTTCAGCTTCAGCACAGTTCCTTGATCCCCAATATATTGGAATACATCCTGCCCTTAATGCATCAAATATTTTCTCAGTTACATAGCCAGCATCGTCAGAATTCTCGGGACATAAATTAAATTTAAATTGCTTAAGGTATTCTATTTTATTATCATTAAAAATCAACTTCAAATCATCATCATTGTGCCTAAAAGTACCAGGATACATAATTTTATCTAATTGCTCAACTTGATTTGCAAAATAAGATCTATCACCAAAATAATCTAATCTACAAATAAAACTACAAAATTTAATGCGTTTGTGATCATTAAGATATTCATTATTAATTTTATAACATTTATTCGTAATTTCAGTCAAACCATCATTAGGATTAAATAAAGTAATAAGCCAATATGGAAACCTTATATATTTTTCATTATTTAAATAATCAAAACCCAGTGATAAATCAATTTTTTTCTCATCCAGCAGTAAATCTTTATATATATACCAAGGAGATAATTTTACATGAACATTTTCAAAAGTATAGAAAATTTTATAATCACTCTTATTAATTTTAATTGCAAGTTTATCTCCATTTACTCCAAAAATACTAATTGTTTTTTTTGAAAGTATATGAGTAAACCTGCTATTTATAAATTGATAAAACCAATGAGACTCGATTTTATTATATTGTGAAACCTCATAATTTATATTATTGTATAATAAATAGTTATAAAGCTTTATATTTAGATCATTACATAATTTATCCTGAAAATAATATCTTCGTATTGATCTAAAAAGATTTAAAATAAAACCCATATTATTGTATTTTTTCGATTTATTTAAATTTAGTGCAATATAATAAATTTAGATTGCAAAACAGACTTATTGTTTATTTCTATTTGCATTACTTTAAACAATCTCATTCGTACCAACGTACCAGATAATAACTTAATAGAATAATTAACAATGAAACAGTACTTAAAAATTGTATAAACAAGCTATTTATTAAATAACACTTCTGAATCACAAAGATAAGCTTTTTTATGATTTATACATCTTAGAAATGCATCTTTGTGTTTAATTTATCAAATTTTTAAAATGTCCCCAATAAAATTGCATAGTTCTTTCTTTTCAATAATTTAATAAAAACAGAAACATATATAACCAAATATTACAAGCTATATTTAAGTTTATTCTTTCAATCAAATATAATTTATTAAATTTGCAAAGCAATTTAGCAATTCAAACTAAACCTTCTGTTTCAAATTTAAAACACAAATTACTTATATACAATATATTGACAACGAATGAAAAGTTATAAAATAATTATTCTTATAATTAGTCTTACATTTATTTCATGTAACGATTCATATATCCCAAAACCTTATGGTTTTTTCAGGGTTGATTTACCATATCATCAATATCGTATGATAGACACCCTGAATTTACCTTATAAATTTGAATTAAGTCATATTGCAAAAATTGTAACACATGCCAATGACACGAAAGAAAACTGGATAGACATTCAATATCCGTATTTAAATGCTTCAATTTATTGCAGTTACAAACAAATTAACAATAATATCTTTGAGTTATCGGAAGATGCACGAAAATTCGTATATAAACATTCAATAAAAGCAGACGGAATAGGTGAAAAAACTTTTGAAAACTCTCAGAAGAATGTGTATGGACTCTTATATGACATAAATGGCAATACTGCATCATCAATTCAATTTGTATTAACTGATAGTACAAAACATTTTTTCAGAGCGGTATTATATTTCAACAATGTTCCAAACAAGGATTCAATTGCGCCTATGAATAATTTTATCAGGGAAGACATTTTAAGAATCATGGAAAGTTTCGAGTGGAAAAAATGATATTTGAACAATTTACATCAAATAATGCGAATATCCTGATTTGGGAACTCACTGAATCAATCGATGAGTTAATTGTTGATTTGAAAAACTTTGAATTTTACAAAAAAGAATTTTTAGAAATAAGAACAGATAAACGCCGACGTGAGTTTTTGTGTGTTCGCATTGCAATGAACAAACTCACTAATTATGAATGCATTATAAGCTATGACGAGTTTGGGAAACCCTTTTTACTTAACAAATATTTTGAAATTAGTGTTACACATAGCGGCAAATGGATTGCAGTAATTTGCCATCCAACTCAAAAAGTTGGAATTGATATTGAATGCCCAAGTCAGAAAATACAAAAAATATACAAACGTTTTTTAAGTCAAATAGAACAAAAAGAACTTTCGAATGGACAAAATTTGCAACAACTTTATTTAGCCTGGTCGGCCAAAGAAGCTTTGTTTAAAATTATTGGTAATGAAGCTATTGACTTTGCAAAACAGTTGAGAATTTTTCCTTTTAAATTGGAAAACAAAGGTCAATTTGAAGCGGTACATTTACCTACAAACTCAATTTACAATTTAGATTATTTAAGCTTTGCAGATTTCAATTTAGTTTATTGTATTGAGAATAAATAATTGTTTCCGTTTAAAACGTAAATTTTTCAATTTCATTATCACAAAATTAGAACTCAAATTAATGATGAATAACAACATTTTTCAAAAGATTTTAAAAAACAAAGCTGCAAAGCAAAAAATGTTGGCAGTTTTGTTAGATCCCGATCAATGCAGAAATGAACATTTGACAGACATTTTAAATATTTTAAAAACTCATAAACCTGATTTTATATTTGTTGGAGGAAGTCATACCACTTTTTCAACTGAAATTTTAATAGAACAAATCAAGCAAAATACTGCTATTGATATTGTTTTGTTTCCCGGTGATGCTTCGCAATTTAGTGCTAAGGCAGATGCTTTACTTTATTTATCATTAATCTCGGGCAGAAATCCGGAATATCTTATAGGTCAACATGTCAATTCTTCCTTAGCAATCAAAGAATCAGGAATAGAAGTAATACCAACTGCTTATATTTTAATCGAAGGTGGAAGCACTAGTTCTGTTGAATACATGAGCACAACTAAAGCCATTCCAAGGAGCAAATACAACATAGCTTTATCAACTGCAATGGCAGGAGAATTACTAGGGATGCAGATAGTTTACCTCGAAGCAGGAAGTGGGGCTGAACTTTCTGTGCCGGATGAAATGATAAAAATTATTCGCAATGAATTGTCAATTCCAATTATTGTTGGCGGGGGAATAAAAACACTTGACAGCCTACAAAAAGCTTATGATGCAGGAGCCGATTTGGTAGTGGTTGGCAATGCATTTGAGACAGAGCCTAATAAAATTCAGGATTTTGTTGAGTTTGTGGATAAGTATAATATAAAAGTTGATTGAAAGTGGTAAATATAAAGCTACTATCTCAGTTTATTTTTCAAAAAATGCGGTCCGGCAATTCTAACAAAATAAACGAAAGATATAACTGCAGCCATTGCTCCAACGAAATAGGCCAATTGCAAACCATTTTTGCTATCGGCAATCCAACCTCCCGAAACTAGTCCAAGTCCAATACCAATATCCCAACTTGTCATATATGTTGAGCTGGCTGTTGCTCTTCTATTGTTGGGAGCTAAATTTACAAAAAGGGTATTATATGCAGGAAAAATTGAACCATAGCCTACACCTAATAATAGAGAAACAAGGTAAAAAAGCGGTACAATAATTTGTTGATTATGGATAAACTTCATGCTCGAAAGCGTAAAATATGCAAGCACACAAATGGCTGTACCAAAACTAATTACAAAGGTCAATTTACCTTTATCAACTAATTTACCTCCTATTAAACGCGAGAAAGTAAGTCCTACAGCCATTAATGTAAAAAACAGACCCAATCCACACTTAATGCCAATTTCTTTCCCATAAAGGGCAATATAGGTTACTACCATTCCATAAGGAATACCCATCATTAGCAAACACATACCGGCTTTGATTCCGGGTAAAAGAAAAAACCGATCAAAAGCTATTACTTGTTGTTTCCTTCCTGCAGCCATATTTTTTGCTTTAATAAAAGTAGTAAAAGACAAGCCCAACATTCCACTGCCTATTGCTGTGTAAAAAATAATGTCAAAACTCACAACATCATGCATTAAAAGTCCTGTCATTGGACCAATTGCCATGGCTAAATTGTTAGCAACTCCATAATAACCCAATCCTTCGCCTCTACGTTCAGCAGGTAAAATGTCTACAATCAAACTATTACCAGCTGTGGTAACGAATCCAAAAGTAAATCCATGTAAAACTCTAAAAAACAGGAATAATCCAATAACATGGGCAATGGGATAACCAATAAATGAGATAACAAACAAAAAATAGGCTGCAATATAAACTGGTTTTCGATAAACCATATCGAGAACAAATCCGGCTACAGGCCTTATTAAAAGTGCAGCAACCGTATAACTAGAAAGAATAATGCCTATTAAAGTTTTAGAGGCATTGTATTTCTCGATTAAATAGAGCGGAAATATTGGAACTAGTAAGTAAAATGCAAAAAACAAAAGAAAATTTGCAATACATGCGCTTATAAAACTACGTGTCCAGAGTTTATTGGAATTAGAATTCAATGTTCTTATTATTTTAACAAATTAGTGAACTATAAATAACTGTAATACAGAAATTAAAACATACCTTTAACATTATAACAAATTTTAAAAGGCATAAATCAAGACTTTAAAAATGAAATTTTTAAAAATCTCATGATAAAGAATAAAAAAAACAAATGCTAAAAGATGAACATTAAACTTTATTCAATCCTCAGACTTCATTTGACATAATTGGAACTCTGTCATCCCAAACATGAAATACGAAGACCTCTAACCCCAGACCTCACCCCAGCCCTCTCCAATCTGAGAGGGAGTAAGAGGGGCTTAAGACCAAGTATTTGAAATATAAAACGAACGAAACTTCAAACTCTTCTAAAAAATCTCACTTAACTTGTGGCGTTTTTGAAATTCTATCGAAAAAGGGATTTTTTGAAGTACAACTTATAGGTATACCATAAATATTATTACAACCAGGTAGTAAATTTAAATCCTGAGCAACTCGTCCCACCGAAAACATTACACGACTATCTACACGTTTATCGGCAGCTACAGCACATGCCGACCCAATTGCAATACCTACATCCACGCTATTCAATGAACAAGGTACATCGGGATAAAGAATTTTTTCAACACAGGTTTCAAAACCACAATAAGTGCAGTTTAAGTTGTGAATTTGTTGCTTTGTGCCGATTAAAATTATTGCTTCGGCATTCAAAATATTTTCTGCATCCCGCATAACAAATTTCAATCCAGTCCTTGAGCTATATGCTAACATGGCCTCTGAGAGTTGATTGATAGTTTCGTCAGTAATCAAAGCAATTTCTATAATATCAAAACCTTTACCTTTTGGTGCAGTACGGGCGGCTGTCATCATTTCATTTGCTACCTGTAATAATCTTTCCTTTCTGTTTTGTCTTTCGTTTATAAGCATGTTCAAAATTTATTGTTAACTTACTAATAATATATTTGAAGTTTAAAGTTTATATCCAAATTTTACTTTTATCGTAAACTGAATTCGAAAATATATTTCCCAAATTCAACCATCAACTAAATTTCATTAAAAGGGATTTTTATCAAGCCATTAGTAGCCAAAATCTCTTGACCAAATAAAAAGTTATCCAAACCTTTGTAGTCGGTAACAATACCTCCAGCTTCTTTTACAATAATTGCACCGGCAGCCACATCCCATGGTTTAAGATTATATTCCCAGAATACATCAAATCTACCACAAGCCACATAAGCCAAATCAGTTGCTGCAGAGCCTAATCTTCTAATTCCTCTCGAATTTTTCATACCCCATTTCAGAATTTTCATATATTCGTCTACTCTACTAAAATCCGAATAAGGAAATCCTGTAGCTAACAAAGCTTCGTGTATGAAATTTCGTTTTGAAACTGAAATTTTGTTCCCATTTAAAAATGAACCACCATCTTTCCAAGCATAAAAACATTCATTACGTCCCAATTCGAGCACAACCCCTAAAACTAGCTCATCGAAGCGCATAAGAGCTATACTAATAGCAAAAAAAGGGATTCCATGTATAAAATTTGTTGTTCCATCAAGGGGATCAATTATCCAATTATATTCTGAACTTTTTTTTGTGTTTGTTCCTTCTTCAGCAATAAATCCACACTCCGGAATAAGTTTTTGAAGCTCTTCGATTATCATTTTTTCTGCATTTTTATCTACATAACTTACCAAATCATGTAAACCTTTGCTTTCAATTTCTTTGTCATCGAAAATTAATCTTTCCCTTAATATGTATTTACCTGTTTTTCGTGCTATATCACAAGTACTTAGGCAAAGTTGTTCGAATTTATGTTTCATTATTAAATATTATAAATAGGTTTTAGATATCTTATGAAAACAATTATTTGAAAATTTATAAGCGATTATAAAAGTATTTAATTCGATTTTTAGTTTAGTTATAATGCTGATTTACAACATTTATACAATTCTAATTACTTAACAATTGTTTTGTACAAAGATACAACAATAATTCTTTATGAAAAGATTTAAA
>CAMBSB010000195.1 GCA_945870155.1 Paludibacter jiangxiensis
GAAAAGAAATATGATGAAATTTGTGTTATTATGAACATGAATTACCAATCGGTACGAAATCTGATTCATCGTGGTATTTCAAAATTGCGTACCTATGCAGCTTAAATTTTTCTATTCAACTAAATAAAAAATACTTTAATATTTCTCCCCTTTTCAAGTTTGTAAATAGTAGATAATAAATCATATAGCTAAATTATAGTTGAAATTTGACTTGTTCTGAAATCATAACAATATAAGAAATAGTCATATATTTATATCTGTATAAATAATTAATCCTTTTTTTTGAGTACAGCATTTTTAAGTTCTCGTCATAATACTAAATATTATATACGTGAATTCTAAAGTGAACAACAAAATACAAGGTTTTTTAATTAATGATGATTTCATTAACTATATAGTAAATCCGAATCTAATTCTAAAGGAAATATGGGATGATTTTTTTATTTCACACCCCGAAATGATTCCAATAGCTACCGAAGCGCAAAATATACTTTTAGGAATAAATCAATATTCCGAACTTTCTGAGCATGAAACAAAAAGCATGGAAAATAAAATCTTCGAAAAATGTGGCTTAATCTCCTAATAAATTTAATTTAAAAACCCCCGATAATCTGTTGATTATCGGGGGTTTTCTTTTTTTTGTGCGGCTGAAGGGACTCGAACCCCCACGCCTCTCAGCACCAGATCCTAAGTCTGGCGCGGCTACCAATTACGCCACAGCCGCAATTCTGTAATGCGGGTGCAAAGATACATCCTTTTTTCAATTATACAAAAGAAATTTCTCTTTTGTTTGAAAAAAATTAAACCGGTAAGCATTTTATACTTTAAAATCTTATTCCGATATATTTTGTAGTAAAATAGTTTGGAGATCAACTAATTTTTAATTGTTTTGAAATTTGTTATTGTATTGTATATTAAATTATTATACTGATGGATATGTATATGTTTCAGAGTTTTTCGTAATTTTTTATAGAAATACTTTGTCAAATGCGCTAAAAAGTCTATCTTTGCACCACTTTTTGAAAAATGGCGGGATAGCTCAGTTGGTTAGAGCGTCGGATTCATAACCCGGAGGTCACGAGTTCAACTCTCGTTCCCGCTACAATAAAAGGGAAGTTCTGTTATGGAGCTTCCCTTTTTTATTCTCAAAATTTTATAATAAATTGCAGTAATACAAAAATATATTCTATATTTGCTCTCTGAAACTCTATAATTAAATATCCAGTTGGAATAAATTCTTGTAAATATCAGATAATTAAACAAATAATATAAGTATACATGTCAACTACAGTAAAACTTTACAATTACGATTACAGCATGGTTAAAACCTATGTATTCGCTTCGGTATTTATTTTAGGTAATTTACTTTTACCTCAATTATTACATTTTGTACCCAACGGTGGACCTGCTTTCTTACCCATCTACTTTTTTACTTTGATTGCTGCTTATAAATATGGAATTCGCGTAGGATTGTTAACGGCTGTATTATCGCCAATTATTAATAGTTTGTTGTTCGGAATGCCAATTGTTGATTTTTTGCCTATCATTGTAATTAAATCAAGTTTATTGGCCATAGCAGCTGGTTTAGCAGCGAATTATTTTGGCAAAGTTTCTTTTTTAAGTCTTATTTTGGTAGTTTTAGCTTATCAATTTGTAGGAACTTCAATCGAATGGATAATGCTGAAAGATTTTCAGGCAGCTTTACAGGATTTCAGGATTGGTTTTCCGGGAATGATTATTCAAATTGTTGGTGGATATTTTGTACTTAAGGCTTTGTCTAAAGTTTAAATTCATCATAATAAATTCAATTTAGTGAATCAAAAAACTTTTTCTGAAATATTGGAAAGATGCATCAATATCCAATTTGATGAAACTTTTGATATGATAGTTGCTATTGCCAATGGAGGTATAGTGCCAGCCGGAATCATTAATCAGAGATTAAATATCGATTTTCAGACTATAAAAATTAACCTGAGGGATGTAAATCAAAAACCAAAATATGATACACCTCAATTGGTGTGTCCTATCGATTTTGATTTTGTAGATAAAAAAATATTATTGGTCGACGATAGAATCAAGACCGGATCAACTATCGTTTTTGCCAAACAATTGTTACGCGAAGCCAAATTGATTAAAACCTTTGCCGTAAACGGCAATGCCGATTACGCACTATATAACGAAACTTGTTTTCGGTTTCCGTGGATAATTTAAAATAACAAATAATTTAATAATTTAAAATATGATACTTTCAATTCTTTTATTTGCTTTGGGGATGCCTGAAATACTACTTATTGCTTTAGTAGTATTATTAATTTTCGGTGGTAAAAAAATTCCTGAACTTATGCGTGGGCTGGGTAAAGGTGTAAACGAATTTAAAAAGGGGATGGGTGATGTAGAAAATGAGTTTAATAAAGCAACTACAGATACTAAAAAAGAGGACGAAAAGAAAGCATAATCATTTTTATTTGATCTGCTTTTTATCATTTTCATTTATAATATAAAATGAAATTATTGAGTTTTAATATTCCTGAAGTTGAAGCCTCATTCTGGGACCATCTGGAGACCCTACGTTGGACATTTATACGTGTGCTATTGGTAGTAGTATCTATAGTTGTAGTTATGTTTAGCTTCAAAGATTTTATATTCGACGAAATAATTTTCACGCCGGTTAATTCCGATTTTATAACCTACCGGCTGCTTTGTAAACTGGCAATGTGGTTAAATGCACCAGGTTTCTGTCCGGAAGCATTTGACATTAAACTGATAAATTTTGAAATATCCGGTCAGTTTATTGCACATTTAACTACTACATTAACAATTGCTTTAATAATAACAGTGCCTTATATTTTGTACGAAATTTGGCGATTTATTGCACCAGCACTTTATCCCAACGAACGAAAAAGTGCAGGTATGGTATTTTTCACATCCTCATTTTTGTTCTATTTAGGCTCAGCTGTAAGTTTTTTTCTTATTTTCCCTCTTACTATTCGATTTTTAGGAACATATCAAATCTCGAGTGTTGTTCCTAATCAAATTTCTTTACAATCATACCTTAGCACACTGTTTCTTCTTGTTTTTGCAATGGGTTTAATGTTTGAGATGCCTGTACTAGCGTATTTTCTATCACGATTAGGAATTCTATCACGTCAAACACTAAAAGCAGTTCGTAACTATGCTATAGTTGTAATATTGATTCTATCGGCATTTATAACTCCCACCACCGACCCTTTTACCATGCTTGTAGTTGCACTACCTCTTTATTTGCTTTATGAAGTAAGTATTTTAGTAAGCAAACCAAAAATGGAAGAAATTGAAGATTAATTGAAGTTCTAGCTAAGTTTTAAAATAATGAAAAAATTAATTCTAATTTTAATCAGTACTGTTCAGGTACTTATTTTATTGGGTCAAGACTTCAATAACTTTCCTGTTACAACACAAAAACCACCCTTACATGCAAAACATTGGCTGGCTATTACAGGCAAGCCACTGGCAGCTACAGCCGGTGCAATGATATTTGCCAAAGGAGGAAATGCCATTGATGCCTCTTGTGCCATGCTGGCAGCAACATGTACCATGTGGGATGTGTTGAGTTGGGGTGGCGAAACACAAGCACTGATTTTTAATCCCAAAACTAAAAAAGTTATTGCCATAAATGCATTAGGTGTTGCGCCAACGGGAGCAACAGTTGATTTTTTTAAGTCAAAAAAATTAAAATACCCTCCTCAATATGGTCCTTTGGCTGCTATTACGCCCGGAACTCCCGGAGGTTTGATGGTGATGCTGGCCGAATATGGGACAATGAGTTTAAAAGAGGTACTTTCACCTGCATTACAAATGGCCGAAGGATATCCCATTGAAGCTCAGGCTGCTAATTCTATAGAACGCGAAAAGGATAGAATTAAGGCGTGGCCTTATTCCAAAAAAGTGTTTTTAACGCATTTAGGACAGGAAAGAGAGGCTCCCAATGCAGGAGAAATATTCAAGCAGCAGGATTTGTACAATATGCTTCAAAAACTTATTGATACCGAGCAACTGGCATTGAAGAAAGGCAAGTCGCGTAAGGAATCGATTTATGCTGCTTACGACAGATTTTATAAAGGTGATATAGCAAAGGAGTTTGTACGCGGTTGTAAAGAACAGGGTGGGTTAATTACACTTCAAGATTTGGAAAAATGGAAAGTTAAGATAGAAGAACCGCTATCAACCAACTATAGAGGAATTGAAGTGTATAAATTACAACAATGGTCGCAGGGTCCGGTTATGCTACAAGCACTCAATATGCTCGAAAACTTTGATTTAAAGTCTATGGGCTATAATTCAAGTAATTATATTCATAGCTTGTATCAAACCATGAATCTTGCATTTGCCGACAGGGATTTTTATTATGGCGATCCGGCTTTTCCACCCACTGAACCTATGCAAGGTTTGCTATCTAAAGATTATGCCAAGGAGAGAATAAAATTGATAAATCCCGCGAAAAACGATGAAGATATTATAGCCGGCAATCCTTATCCTTTCGAAGGAAAAGTCAATCCATTTTTGAATCTAATAAATAAAACAGAATCTGATACATATAATCCTGATTTAAAGGAAACTTATCAGAAAGATTTTACTGCAGGAACAACATCCATTGAAGCTGCCGACGAAGAGGGCTGGGTGGTATCGGTTACGCCGAGTGGCGGTTGGATACCGGCTTGTATAGCAGGAAATACCGGCATTGGGATGAGTCAACGTATGCAAAGTTTTGTGCTCGACGAAAAGGAGAACCCCTTTAATGTAGTTGAGCCAGGCAAACAGCCCAGAGTTACTTTAACACCTACCTTGGCATTGAAAGATGGAAAACCCTTCCTGAGCTTTGCTAAACAAGCAGGAGACGAACAAGATCAATTATTGCTGCAATTTTTCTTAAATATCGTAGAATTTGACATGACGGTTCAGGAAGCTTGTGAAGCTCCAAGTTTTATTACCAATCAGATGTACTCGAGTTTTGGTGATCATATAAAACAAGCCGGACAGCTTATTTTGAACAATCAAATTCCAGCCTGGACACGCAAAGATTTGATAAATATGGGCTACAAACTGTCATTTAAAGATAGAACAAGTGGTCCGATAAACGCCATCTTTTTTGATACCAAAAATGGTAGTTTATGGGGAGGTTCGAGTAATCATGGCGAAGATTACGGTATTGGTTGGTAGGGTTTTAACCGCAATATTATACATAAATTTGCTCTAGCTACTGCTTAGTTATTTATCGTCTCGTTTTTTGTAGATGACAAAAAATATCAAAACATACAATGTGTCTGCTGAAAAATAACTATATGTTTGGTTAATATACACATAATTATTTGATTATAGCAACTATAAGTTCTTCATATTTGCATTAATATTGTCGATTATTAAATTCACAATCAGAATGTTGAATGTATTTCAGCAAACCCTAATTACTTTTTTATATTATCAATAAATTGCGAGTTTTCTTTGAAATGTGAGCTTACATTAGTAAGTTCCGGAATTTTATTTTCTGAAAAATGAATTTGTGGAAATGCTTTTACACCTTTAAAATGTGTAAAGTTCCAGAAAACACCCCTGATGAAGTATTTTAACAACCCAACTTCTTTGTTTTTAATCATTCTATAATGTGCAATTGGATAAGAAACAGAAAAGAAAAATACCATTGAAATTACAAGTGTAAACAAATCAGCATTTCTACGTAAAAACAAAATTCTATTTCGTGCCATATAATATTTTCTAATCGGCCCATTTACTCCAACAGTGATCGAGCCTTTATGATATACTTTTGAAGTGCCTGCATAATAAATATTAAACCCCTTTTTTTGAGCAGCTACGCACCAATCCAATTCTTCATAATACAGAAAATATACATCAGGCATACAACCTACAGTTTCAAGCATTTTGCGCGAAAACATAAGCGCTGCACCATTGGCATAGGCAGTTTTACATACATAGTTATACTGACCACGATCAATTTCATTATTTCCAATACTCTTATTGCGGCCGGTTTTTAGATTAATTGGTGTTGTTCCCGCATATTGAATTGTATTCATATCCGGACTATAAAAATACATTAACCGTGGCGACACAATTCCAGCGTCGCTATTTGTATGGAATGTTTCAATTAAAGGCTCTAAAAAACCCGGATCAACTTCAGTATCATTGTTCAGAAGCAAGATATAATCACCTGTAGCATATTTCAATCCTTCGTTATTTCCTCCCGCAAACCCTAAATTATTGGCCAATCTAACTAATTTTGCTTCGGGAAACTCATCTTCAATTTCAGTTAAATTGTCAACATAAGAAGCATTATCAACTACAATAATTTCAATATTCTTATATGTGCATTTTTTTAATGAACGAAGCATGAGTAATGTATACTCATTATGGTTAAAATTGACTGTTATAATTGATATTAAAGGATTTAAATTTTCGTTTTCAATGATTGAGGCCTTTATAGTCTTTTCCATATTTTACTTGATTTTTTTATTCTTTAATTTTTATTTCAAACTCATTAATTTATTATTAGCGGGAAATTTCTTCTTTTATTGGTAGAATCAATTGACAAAATATAGTATCCTTTTTTAAAATTATTTGGTAAATTCACGAATAAAGCATTATTTTCCAATATATTTTTTTCATATATTTTCATGCCATTCGTTGTAAAAATTGTTATCTTTTGGCTTTCAAGTTTTTCTTTGCTGGCAATCATAAACTTCCCGCTATTTGGGTTTGGATAAATATATAAGTTTGAATCAAAGTATTGTAGGTCAGGAAGATATTGAAACGCTCCTATGTCAGGATTTACTCCGGTTGGACGTTTCGTGTTGTTAAAATCGAAAACTACTCCTAACTCAGACACATCTTTCCCTTTAAAGAAAATGGGCAAAGTTGATGTGAAATTATAAATATCCAATAAACAAAATTCTGAAAAATTTTGAGGTAAAGTTCTGGAAAAATAATTATTTGAAATATCCAAATCTACATCTGAGTTATAGAAAACATAACTTTGAGCGTTGTTATTATAATTCCCATTTGAACCGGGAGAAAGTATAATATTGTTGTAGATTCTATTATGTTTAGTTTGATTACTATAAATTCTTATGCCATCAGATTTTGGACCAATAATCGTGTTGTTGATAAAGTTAAATGAAGATCCTTTCAAGGTACTTCTGTCATCACAAAATATACCATAACCGTTTGAATCATCATTTAAATTGCCAATCTCTCCAGCACTGTAGATTATATTATTGAAAAACAAGTTATTGCCTATGCCAAAAACGGAGATTCCAGTTCCATTGCCTTTAAGAATTGCATTGTTGTAGCATTTACCTGCCGTTCCTGCACCTATCTGAATGCCACTTCGTTGACTTGTAATATTTGCAACACCATAATTAGTAATCGTATTTCCGTAGATTTCGCAATCAGAATATGCACATCCCACTTGTATTCCATCCCAACCACAACTATCTACCAAATTGTTGAAGACCCGTAAACCATGAATTTCGTGTGGATACAATACAGTTGAAACATTATTACACAATTTAGTGTGTCCTGTATAAAATGAATGCCCAATATACATTCCTTCACCCTTAGTGTTATGTATGTAATTGTCGTGAAAACTTACGTTTCGCTGAATAAAGTTTCCTCTATTGCTTGTTTCGTCGCAGGTGGGTTGAGATATAGATATAATACCGGCAAAACCCGTATTTGCTATTTCAATATGATCTACTTCAAAGTTAGTGCTTAATTTGTCAATACTTAACCCACTTGCACCGGTTTGTGTTTTAAGTATTTTAATGCCATATTTTGACGCTGAATGTCCTGAACCAGTAAACCGAAAAAACGAACAATTTAACAATACTATTCCGTAATTTGGCAATTCGTTTTCATTTTCAACTATAACATCGCCACCACAGTTTTTAAATACAATATAATTTAGTGAATCGCCGTGGAAATTTTCTAAACGTAAATAATTTCTTAGTCCCGACTCAATACAAACGGTATCACCACCTTTTATTGAAAGACTATTCCCATATACATTGGATTGAGATAAAGCAATAGGGTATTTACATTTGCATTGTTGTGCATAAGCAGCTGGTAATAAACTTATGAATAAAAATAAAAAAACTTTATTCAAAAGCTTATGAGTTTCAATATGTTTGAATAAAGCATACATATTTTAATTTTAAATTAAAATTAAAAGTGTCAATAAAAGTATTTGCAAATATATAATAATTATTTTAAATTTTAGTCTTTTTGGTTATATTATTTTTAAAAGTCCTTTCGGGAAATGTTTAAAACTTTGTAGTAACAAATATAGTTTAATACGAATACTAAAAAAAGAGTATCATCATTTTTTTTACTTCCTCTAGCCATTTGGTTACGATAATATACTTTTTCGTATCGTAATCTAAAGGCATTTTTTTTTTGCACAAAGATAAAAATATACTTCATTGCAAACAAATACTCCACCTGATATTTACATTGACCCGAAATGATAGTTTTTAAATAAGAAACCTCAATAACTTTGTGAAACACATTGTTATTGAGGTTTTCCGTACCCAGAGCCGTGTTTGAAATACGCAATTTCATAATCCTACCTAAATAGCTGTTTTGTAACTCTTTGATATTGATACACATATACTTGCAATGTTTTAACTGTGCATTTTTTATTGCATTTTATTGCAGATAATTGTATTATGTGGTGCAAATGTGGTGCAAATTTAGTATCTTTGCACCACAGTTAATCAATAAGTTACAGTCATGGCAACCATTCAAGCATTCATTCGCACCACTACAAAAAAGGCAAATTCTGTCAATGTTCGTTTCAGACTTCGCGATGGTAGAAAGATTCAACTTTTCTATAAAAGTGAATTAGAAATCAATCCTGAGCTTTGGGACGATAGCAAACAAGCTATCAAAGCAAAAGTTATATATCCCTCATTGGAGCGCAAAATCTTCAACGATGCAGTAAACGAAAGAAAGAAGCTGATTGATGATATTTACAGCAATCAACCCGATAAGGCAGAACTTACTTCCGAATGGCTTGAAATTGAAATTGACAAAGCATTAAATCCGGAAAAGTATATTTCAGAAGAAACGATCAATCAAGTTGAAACATTCTTTCAGCTTTTTGATGAATTCCTTTCCAAACGAAAACT
>CAMBSB010000196.1 GCA_945870155.1 Paludibacter jiangxiensis
ATTTTTTCGTTATTTAATTCCCTTAAAGCATCTTTAGCAATCCAAGTTGCTGATTTTGAGCCTTGTTTAAGTATAATATTAGCTGTTTCTATAGCTCGAATTCTTAAAGTTTCATTCCTTTTACCTATTTGGCGCAAAGCCCAATTTACAGCTTTTCGTACAAAGTTGCGTTCATCCCAAGCTTCACGCTCAATTAAATTAAAAAAGTAAAAGAATTGCTCGTTTTGAGATTTTTTGTCGTGAAATGCCAATTCGCACATTAATGCAAAAGCAGTACGTTTTACATATTCTTCGTCCCTAATGGAGTATTTATCAATTAATTGCAACACAAAGTCAGTTTGTCCCAATACGTCACAAGTTACATCACATAAATCCCATGAATTAAAGCTACAAACCCATTCTTCAACTTGATTTTCTGTCATTAATTTTGGATTATCTATCATTGAAGCAAGCATTTGCGCTTCGTGAATACCAGTTTTCCAAAGTTTTACGGCCAATTCATGATTTTTTCCAATTTTTTTAGCATAAGCTCGAAGTAAAGGAGTTTTAATTCCCAAAGCTGTTGATGTATTTATACCAAAGTGACTTTGCTTAGCTAAATGTTCTGGAGAAGACATTAATTTTAAATCTTCAATGATAGAATTTATTTCCATTAATAGAAAGTAAAATTAAGTTTCAAGCATTCCAATTATATCGTATACTGAGCTACAACCATGTTTCACTAAATAAGCCTCAATGCCTTCAATAACCTTGATACTTACAATTGGGTCAATAAAATTAGCTGTTCCAATTTGAATTGCCGATGCACCAGCCAATAAAAACTCAATGGCATCAGTAGCATTCATAATTCCTCCCATACCAATTACCGGTACTTTAACGGCTTTTGCTACTTGCCAAACCATGCGGAGTGCTATGGGTTTAATGGCAGGACCCGAAAGTCCACCTGTAATCGTCGACAAAATTGGTTTGCGTTTTTCGGCATCAATTGCCATGCCTAACATTGTATTAATCAATGATATAGAGTCAGCTCCTTCATTTTCAACAGCTTTAGCAATTTCAGCAATATCAGTAACATTTGGCGAAAGCTTAACCATTAATTCATTTTTATATACTCTTCGCACAGCTTTAACTACCTGTGAAGCAGATAAACAACTTGTACCAAAAGCCATTCCACCTTCTTTTACATTGGGACAAGAAATATTTAACTCTATTCCGGGAATTTTATCCAATGCATTTAACTTTTCGGAGGCAATTATATAGTCTTCCAAGGTAGATCCTGATACATTCACAAAGATTTCTGTATCAAAACTTTTTATTTCTGGATATATATGCTGAATGAAATAATCAACTCCTTTATTTTGCAGACCCACAGCGTTTAACATGCCCGAAGGCGTCTCTGCCATACGTGGATATGGATTCCCCTGACGCTCGCGAAGAGTAGTGCCCTTAACTACTATACCTCCAATTCGCGAAATATCTATAAAGTCAGCATACTCAGTGCCGTATCCAAAAGTCCCCGATGCAGTCATCACCGGATTTTTTAATTGCAATTTAGCTAATTGAATTTTTAAGTCTACCATTTTAATTTAGTTATATTAAATACAGGACCTTCGGTACAAACACAAACATGTCCTTCGGTAGTATCGGTTACACAACATAAACAGGAACCAAAACCACAGGCCATGGTATTTTCTAATGAAACTTCGCAAAATATATTGTTTTTTGTAGCAAATAAAGCCACAGCTTTCATCATAGCAGTAGGACCACAAGTATAAATTGCATCAAAATGTTGAGTTTTTAATACAGAATGTTGAGTTACAAAGCCTTTTTCACCATGAGAGCCATCTTCAGTGGTTGTAAAAACTTGTCCATATTGTTCAAATTCATTTAATTGCAATAAATTATCTTTAGAACGTCCACCTAGTAAAAAGTTACATTCAAAATTATTGGCTTTTAAATAAGATCCAAAGAATAATAATGGAGCTATTCCTACACCACCGCCAACCAATAAAACCTTGGATTTGGTATTTTGAGGTAAACTAAATGAATTGCCTAATGGTAAAATCAAATTAAGTGGATCATTAACTTTGAGTTCACTCATTTTACGTGTTCCATCACCAACAATTTGAATTAACAGCCAAAGTTCATTGTTGTTATAATCAACAAAATTGATGGAAATAGGGCGACGTAAGAAAGTATTTGGCGAATTATCAACTCTCACTTCGACAAATTGACCGGGAAGCATTAATGGAAGTTTATGGGAAGAGTTTAGAATAAGTAAGTTATATTGATTATTCAAGGCAATATTCTGCTTTACAACCAAATCGGAGATGAATTTCTTCATTAAAAATTGAGTATTGTTTGTCGGCTTAACATGCGACAGTACATTAATATTAAGTTCTAATTTTGGTTGCAAAATTACAAATTAATCTTGACATTTAGAGCAGTAAAATTTCACTTTGTCTCAAGTTCTTGAAAAGTATTGTCAGAATAATATACGATAATTTTTTTTACAATTTTACTGGGTGTTTCAAGTGGTTTTGCAATAAATTCTGATGGTGCCTGAATTTCCTGAGCTGGTGTTTCAGGAACATTTAATATTTTATTCTGAACGGTATCATTTCTCGAAACAAATTTTTGTTCGTTTTTAGGTGCGTAATCAATTGGTTTACTGATATTTTCATCAATATTATCGAATAATGAAGGCGTTTGAGAATGCTTTTCTGAACGATACATTAATCCTATATCATTCATAAGCCAATCTGGATCAATAGTACGAAAGCGATTCATGATTTTTTGAACTACATCAAGACTCGGTTTATTTCTTCCATTAATAATATGTGATAGAGTAGAGCCTTGAATACCAATTTCAATTGCAAATTGTGCAGAATTTAAATTCTCAGATTGCATAATCTTATTAATCTTATCTTTTAAGTCCATTTGTAATGATATAAATGTGAAACATCAGGAAATAAACACTTCACAAAGATATGTGAATTATTTCACTTATGCAAATCGATTACAAATGTATTTATTCACATGAGTAAATTTACTTATGTGAATAAATATGGATATGGGCTTACATTAAACAATATCATTTAAAAACTTATTATATAAAGATTTATTGATTTATTCCATAGATTTTAACTTGAAAAGCTTAGATTTAAATCAATATAGGTAAACTTGCTCTTTTACAGCACTTTATGTCTTATTAAATGGCTAGATATATACATATTAGAGCTATAAATTACAAATGTATATCTATACTTGAAGTAATTATATAGGTTCCGAAGCTATACTTATGGTATTCAAGACTTTAATTCACTTTATATAGTGGTATTTTAACTATAATTTTATCTGCAGTACTAATGTAAATTATATAGTTGTGTGAAATTAATAAGCGTATATCTGTGAATACTCGGTCGTTAGTTATATCATTATTTTTGTGAATTTACTTCAATTGTGTCAATTTACATCTGTGAATACACATTTGTAACTACACGTCTACATTATTTTGTGAAATCAATGCTGTGTAGTATTCAATACAATTTACAATTATGTAAAATTTCAGATTTAGATAAATATTTCGGCTCAAAAAGTATGAATTAAACCCTATTAGCTATTTAGTTTAAAAATATTATCCAAAAAAAACACTGTAATCGTTTGATATAATTGATTTTAAGCTTAAAATTGATATGTGAGAATTCAATATTATATTAAATGTGATAAGTTATGAAGGAAAAATGCAATGAAAATGGCACAAAAAAAAGAGCCCGAAAATTTCGAGCTCTTTTTTTATAAAATAATTTTATCAACTATGCTTCTACTGGTAAAATGACACCGGCTAATTCCTGATCAACAAGAATTCGACCACAATATTCGCAAACGATGATTTTTTTGCGCAAACGAATGTCTAGCTGACGTTGTGCTGGAATTTTATTGAAGCAACCACCACATGCATCACGTTGAACATAAACAACTGCCAAACCATTACGTGCATTTTTACGAATACGTTTAAAAGCTGTAACCAAACGCGGTTCAATTAAAGCTTCAATTCGTTTTGCATTTTCGCGTAATTTTTCTTCTTCTTGTTTTGTTTCAGCAACAATTTCGTTTAACTCACCTTTTTTCTGATCTAAATCAAGTTTACGTTCAACTAATTGGTCTTTTGTAACTTTTTGTTCAACTAATTTTGTTTCCTTCAAACTTGAAAATTCTTTGATTCTTTTTTCACAAAGTTCAATTTCAAGTGTCTGAAATTCAATCTCTTTAGATAGATTATCGTATTCTCTATTGTTTCGAACATTTTCTTGTTGTTCTTTATAACGATCAATCTTAGTTTTTGACTCTTCAATTTCAATTTTTTTACTTGTGATAGTAGCTTGAATTTCAGCTATTTCATTTTCAAAATGCTCAAGACGGGTATTTAAGCCAATAATTTCATCTTCCAAGTCTTGAACTTCAAGGGGTAATTCACCTCTTAAAATTTTAATTTCATCAATTTCTGAAACTACTTTTTGAAGGTCGTATAATGCAAATAATTTCTCTTCAACGGTAATTTCTTTTTCTGCTTTAGGTTCTGTAGCCATAGTGATTACAAATAATTTATGGGATTTGTATTAATTTCTGAAATTCGGACTGCAAATGTAGGCATTTTTTTTGTAATAATCTCATAAAAAACGTCTTTTGTGAACTGTTCACTTTCAAAATGTCCAATATCTGCAATAATTATGCGATTATCCGCATCAAAAAACTCATGATATTTAAAATCACCCGATATATAAATATCTGTTTGTGCATTTATAGCATCTGATAAAAATGAACTACCAGAACCTCCACAAAGTGCAACACGTTTAATTGGCTTTCCAATTAATTTAGAATGCCTAATTACAGGATTTTTGAAAATCAATTTTAGTCTGTTCAGAAAATTGAGTTCAGATTCCTCAGTTTCTAGTTCACCAACTAATCCTGCGCCCACTTTGTCCCATTTATTTAAAATTGGAATTATATCAAAAGCCGGCTCTTCGTAAGGGTGTGATTGATATAATGCATTGATTATATTAGACTTTAAGTAATTAGGAAAAACAATTTCTATGCGTTCTTCTGCCTCGGAATGAACTTTATTGATTTCACCTACAAAAGGATTCGCATTTTCGTTTGCTCTAAAAGTTCCTATACCCTCGGAACTAAAACTACAATCATCGTAGTTTCCAATTTGACCTGCTCCAGCCTTGAAAATTGATTCACGCACTCCATAGGCATGTAATTTTGGCACAAAAACCACTAATTTTAATAAAGTATTTTCTTTTGGAACCAGTACTTTAGTGTTTTTTAATCCAATTTTATCAGCAATTTTTTGATTTACACCATGTAAAATATTATCAACATTGGTATGAGCAGCATAAATTGCTATATCATTTTTAATTGCTTTTGTTACACAACGTTGAACTAAGTTTTTATTAGTCAGGCTTTTAATTCCTATAAAAATGAGTGGATGATGTGAAATAATTAAATTACAATTATGCTGAATAGCTTCTTCAATAACTTCTTCGGTAACATCAATTGAAATTAATACACCTGTTACTTCCATATTGGAACTGCCAATAAGCAATCCGCAATTGTCATATTTTTCTTGCAAAGACAAAGGAGCTTGGGCTTCAATTAAATCAGAAATTGATTTTACATCCATTTTCTAATGATTTACAAATTAAAAATTTACAATTTTAAAAAAGAAACGGCATTACGTATTTATCACTTTTGTGTTGAACAAATTAGTAAATTCATATACAATTACTATTGTAATTATTTGATGTTGAGTAAATTATAATTCACAAATGTAATTACTTTCTTAAATAATGTGTGATTTAAAATACCTTATTCAGCTTGTAATTCAGCTTTTGTAAATATTTTAATATCATTATTTATAAGGATATTGTACCAGTTAATTATTTTTCTAATATCGCTGGGATATACTCTATCTTTATCATATTCCGGTAAAACTTCAGCCATAAAAGTACGTAAAACTTGATTTTCTGCTTTGGCATCGATAGAGCAAACTGCTCCGTTTTCTTTGGCTAAAACACTTTCTAATACCTTTGACAAGGGAACTTCGGTAGTTTCAGTAAAAATGGCAATATCGCCAAGAGATACAACTTTGTCTTTGGAATAAACCGGTATTCGTTTTTTGTCAACTAATGACTCAACTATTAACATGTTATTCGCTTTGGATATGAGTTTGAAAAGACCTGGTTTACCAGTAATTGAAAGAATTTCTTTTAACATATTTACGTCAATTTATATTTCAGTTTTTTTTAATTGTTTTATTTGTACAAAAATAATACCAGTCATTTTTAAATACCAAATATATTTATTTTTTTTGTATTATGAAATTACAAAAATCTACTAAGTTCATTTAACTTAAATTTTCCTTCGTAAATTGCTTTACCTGTAATAACTGCAGGAATTTTTGCTTGTTCTAACAATTCAATATCGGCAATAGAACTTACACCACCACTGGCAATTAAATACATTTCAGGCTCAATTTGAAGCATTTTCTTGTATAAATCCAAAGATGTGCCTGCTAACATACCATCTTTGCTTATATCAGTGCAAATGACCTTAAAAATGCCTTTTTGCATATAATTTTGAATAAATGGCATTAATTCAATATCAGTAGATTCGAGCCAACCTCCAACTGCAATTTTCTCCTCATGCACATCGGCACCCAAAATAATTTTTTCGGCACCAAATTTTTCAATCCAAGCAATAAAAATTTCCGGATTTCTAACAGCTATACTTCCACCTGTAATCATCTGAGCACCTGATTCAAATGCAATTCGCAAATCTTCATCGCTTTTTAAACCACCTCCAAAATCAATTATCAGGTTTGTTTTTGTTGCAATTATTTCAAGAACTTTTTGATTTACAATATGATGAGCCTTAGCTCCGTCTAAATCAACTAAATGCAAACGCCTAATTCCGGCGTCAACAAACATTTTTGCAATTTCGAGTGGATTCTCGTTATAAACTGTTTTCTTATTGTAATCGCCCTGAGAAAGTCTAACACATTTGCCATCAATTAAGTCGATGGCCGGAATAATTTCTATCACTTTTATATTTATAAAAACCCTAAATAATTATATGTTTATTTAGGGTTGAATTATTTACATTAAAAACCTGAACAAAGATACAAAAAAAGCTTGAGATTATAATAAGTAAATATTTTAAACCCTGCATTAACAACTAGAATTTTCATATTTTATTAGTTATCAATAGTTTGAAGTTGGCACTCCACTCCTAGCCTATTAACTATCATTAAAATTTTAATTTTTCTAGAACCTGAATATTAACTTAAATTATTCCCCTTATTGAAGTCAATAAACACAAAACGAATCAAAAAATATTTTTGATTCGCTTTGTTTAATTTATTAATTAAAAAATCAATTGAACAAATTCTTTCTATTTAAGTTTAGCATCCAAGTTTTTCTTGATTGCACCTAAAAAGTCCTGAGTATTTAAATAATCACCATGTTTAACATTATCTCCATGTACCAACATGGCTAAATCTTTTGTCATTTCACCTGCTTCTACTGTTTCTACACAAACTTCTTCTAAATTCTGACAAAAATTAACTAATTCTGCATTGTTATCTAATTTTCCACGATGCATTAATCCACGCGTCCAAGCAAAAATTGAAGCAATAGGGTTTGTTGAAGTTTCTTTACCTTGTTGATGTTGACGATAATGACGTGTAACTGTTCCATGAGCAGCTTCAGCTTCTACAGTTTTTCCATCAGGAGTTACAAGTACTGACGACATAAGGCCCAATGATCCAAATCCTTGTGCTACAGTATCAGACTGAACATCACCATCATAGTTTTTACATGCCCAAACAAATCCACCATTCCATTTCATACACGCAGCTACCATGTCGTCAATCAATCGGTGTTCATACACGATTCCGGCAGCTTCAAATTTTACTTTGAAATCTTTTTCGTAAACTTCCTGAAAAATATCTTTGAAACGTCCATCATAAGCTTTTAAAATGGTGTTTTTAGTAGAAAGGTACAGTGGCCATTTCTTTTCTAAAGCCACCTGAAATGATGACTGCGCAAAACCATAAATTGACTCATCGGTATTGTACATACTTAAAGCAACTCCATCTCCCTTAAAATCAAATACTTCCCATTCTTGAGTTTCTCCACTTTCGCTTGTAAAAGACATTTTCAGTTTACCTTTACCTTTAATTACAACATCAGTTGCTTTGTATTGATCGCCAAAAGCATGACGTCCGATTACAATTGGTTGAGTCCAACCGGGAACTAAACGGGGAATATTAGAACAAATAATTGGTTCGCGAAAAACGGTACCACCTATAATGTTTCGCAATGTTCCATTCGGTGATTTCCACATTTTTTTTAAACCAAACTCTTCAACACGAGCTTCATCAGGTGTAATAGTGGCACATTTAATACCAACATTGTATTTTTTTATTGCATTTGCAGCTTCAATAGTTACTTCATCGTTAGTTGCATCGCGATTTTCCATTCCTAAATCGAAATATTTAATATCCAATTCAAGATAAGGTAGAATAAGTTGTTCTTTAATAAACGACCAGATAATGCGAGTCATTTCATCACCATCAAGCTCTACAACAGGGTTTTGTACTTTAATTTTACTCATAATTATTTTGACAATAGACTATTTACAACAGACAACAGCATTAAGACTTTTTTTTATCTATCAACTGTTGTCTGTTTTCTGTAGTCCAAAATTTAACTATCTTTTATTTAATGGAATAAATTTTTTGCGTTCACCTACATTTTTGTATGCAGGTCGAATAATACGTTTGCTTGCAAAGTTAAGTTCTTCGATGCGGTGAGCAGTCCAACCGGCAACACGTGACATGGCAAACATAGGAGTAAATATTTCGCTAGGCAAACCAAGTGCTTCATATACAAATCCTGAATAAAAATCAACATTTGTACAAACTTGTTTTCCAATTCCATCACCCTTAAATGTCATAAAGGCATTAACTGCCCTTTCGTCAAGTAATTCAAGGAAAGCAAA
>CAMBSB010000197.1 GCA_945870155.1 Paludibacter jiangxiensis
TAATTGAAATAATTTTATTCAGCTTCAAGTTTTACGTTCTCGCGCATCGAACAGGTGCCATTGAACACAGCACTCGGTTCAACCATCAGAATTTTAGTTTTTACTTCACCTTGCACATTGGCTGAACTACGCAATGACAAAGTGTCTGAAACAACTATATCACCTATCACAGTACCAATTATTTCGGCATTGGCACAAGATATTGAACCTCTTAAAATTCCGTTTTGACCAATAACAACTTTACCGTTGCAAGTAATTTCACCTTCTACTTCTCCATCAATTCTGAAATCGCTGTCTGCTACAATTTTACCAACAATTTTACTCCCGTATGTGAGTGCATTATATAGTGCACCAGAATTATTTACAATTTCCTTTGCCATAATTTTAATATTTATTTGAATTGAGATTTCAAAATTAGTTTAAACTTTGTAAAGAACAAAATTTTATGCAAGAAAAGGTCAAATAAAATGATTATAAAGCATATTTTGAAATTCATAAGACAAAAATATGCTTTTTTATAGCACTTCATTAATAAAAAAAACTTACTTTTGCTTTGTATCTTGTAAAAATAAATTCATGCAGATTCTTCATCTACGAAATAAAGATATTGATTTTGAGAAATGGGATAAAAACATTTCTGAATCAATTAATTATCTTAGTTATGCATTATCCTGGTATCTAGATATTGTTTCGCCGGGTTGGGAAGCATTGGTAAGTGATGACTATGAATACTTGATGCCTATACCTGTTAAACGTAAATTTAACATTCCTTATGTAGTTCAACCCTTGTTAACACAGCAATTGGGAATTTTTTCGAAAAACTCAATTGATGAAATTATTGTACAAGATTTTATCGACAAAATTCCATATTATAGCTATGAACTCAATTTAAACGATAAAAATATTTATTTGCAAAAAACAGAATTGCCTAATTATGTATTGGATTTAAATCAGGATTATGAATTAATTAAAAGTACTTATTCAAAAAACACAAATAGGAATATAAGTAAAGCACAACAATCGGACTTAATATTAATCAACAATTTAAGCACTGAAGAATTTATTGAATTTTACTCAAACATTGAAAAGAAATTTCTTTCGGCACAAGATTATATGTTAGAAAAAATAATTGCCAAAGCCAAAGAAATGGAATTACTAACAATATATGGAGCTTATAATCAGAGCAATAAGCTAGTGGCAGCACTTTGTTTGTTGCATTCGGGTAAAAGATTAACCTATTTGATTCCTGCATCCAATGAAGTTGGAAAAAAATTATCGGCCATGTTTTTGATAATTGATAGTATAATTAAAACTTATTGCGAAAATGATAATATTTTAGACTTTGAAGGATCGAAAATTGAAGGAATAGCCCGATTTTATAAGGGATTTGGAGCTGTAAATCAACCCTATTTTATTTTAAAACGTTTCAGACCCGATTTTTTAGTTGGTAAATTTAAAACCACATTATGATTAAAGTTCTGTTTTTATCAGCTTGGTATCCAAATAGATATGATGCAATGTTTGGGTTATTTGTACAAAAACATGCCGAAGCAGTAAGTTTGTTTTGTGATGTAAAAGTGCTTTATGTACATGCCGATAAAAATATCAATAAAATTGAAATAACAGATAATAAAAAGAAAAATCTAACAGAAATCGTTGTTTATTATCCAATAAAAGACACTAAATCAGGCAGAATACTCAAGTTATTTGGTTTTTTACGAGCATATTACTATGGTTTAAAGCAATTAAAAATAAATCATGTAAAACCGGATATTATCCATGCAAATATATTAAGCAGAACAGGATGTATTGCATATTTAATTTCAAAATGGAAAAAAATTCCATATATAGTTACTGAACATTGGTCAAGATATATACTCGACAAAACTTTTACTAGTTTGTTTCATAAATACTTAACTCAGTTTATTGTAAAAAAAGCCTCTGTAATACTTACCGTTTCGGAATTATTGAAAAACGGAATGATAAAAAACGATTTGGTAAATTCAGATTATAGGGTAATTTACAATGTAGTAGATGAAAATTTTTATGCTGACAGACCGGCAGTACTTCAATCGAAATCGCGCATACTACATGTTTCATGTTTTGATGAAGCTGCTAAGAACATCAAAGGAATTTTAAGAGCAGCGAACAAATTATCGAGAAAAAGAGATGATTTTGAGCTAGTTATAATTGGTACCGGGCTAGATTTTGATGAAGTAAATGCATTTTCAAAAAAAATAAAATTTCCAAACAAAACAGTACAATTTTTAGGCGAAAAAACTCCCGAAGAAGTTGCCGATTGGTTCAGAAATTCAGACATTTTCGTATTATTCTCGAACTATGAAACTGCCGGAGTAGTAATTGCTGAAAGTTTGGTGATAGGTGTTCCTGTGATAAGCACTCGGGTTGGAATTGCTTCTGAGCTTATTAATAACAGCAATGGGATATTAGTTGAAAAAGCCAATGAAGATGAACTTTGCGATGCTATGAATTATATGTTGAATAATCCGGATAAATACGATAGAGAATCTATAAAATCGAATTCAAAACAACTATTTAGTTATCAAACTATTGGTAAAGAATTATGTGAAATTTACAAAGAAATAATTGCTAAATAAAACTTGTTCCAAAAAACAAACCAAATAATTTAAAATGCACGGATTTGCAGCATTCATAACATTCGAAAAACCTTGCACTGAAATAAGTTTTGATTGGAAACCAATATTTGAGTTCCAACATGCATATACAAAACGACAGGTAAATTTTGATTTTATATACTTAGAACAATTTATGTCTGAACAATACCTGAACGAAAAACTTTGGATAAACACAGAAGATTATTTCATTGTTACAGAGGGAATTATAAATAATCTGAATGATTTGTATAAGGAACATCATGTAAATAATTCAAGTGATTTGATTTCAAAAATATTTGATAAACCTGAGTTTTTCAGTACTTTCACAGGTCATTTTTCAGGAATTATTTTTAATAAAAAAACAAAAAGTATTTGCGCTTTCGGAAATCAAAGTGGTACAAAAAAGATATTCTATTATATAGATAATGAATTAGCTATCATCTCATCCGACTTATATACTCTTTCTAAATCCTTAAACAAACTCCATTTAAAAAAAACTTTGAATATTGATGCAGCTTACTTGTTGTTAACAAGCGGTTTTATGCATGAAAACCTAACCTTAATAAACGAAGTAAAACAATTGCGTGCCGGTGAATATTGTATATTATCAAATAAGCAAATACAAGTAAAATCCTATTATAATTTAGATAAAATTGCCGAAACTAAAGATACAAAAGAAGCAATTATCAATAAACTGGATTTTTTATTCCGTAAAGCCATCCGTTTAGAATTTGAAATTGATAAGAAACACAATTACAAGCATTTAACTACTTTAAGTGGTGGGTTAGACTCTAGAATGACTGCTTTAATTGCTTACAAAATGGGCTATAAAGATCAAATGCTGTTGAATTTTTCGGAAAAAGGATATGCTGACGAAATTATTGCAAAAAAAATAGCTGATGATTATAAAATGCAACTAATTCAAATTGAATTAAATGCCGAAAGTATGAACGCAATTGATGAGGTAGTAGCAGTTAACGATGGTTTAACAATTTATACCGGATCGAGTCATGTGTTGAGTGCAATAAAAAAATTAAAAACTAATGATTTAGGGGTTTTACATACAGGAATGATTGGTGATGCGGTGATGGGAAGTTTTGTTACAAAAAAGAAAAGTGTAAAGCCCAATATCAATTCAGGACTTTATTCAGAAGGTTTAAAGCATAGAGCTGAGAAGTTTTTAAACGCAACGAGCAATAATTATGCTAGTGAAGAATTATATAAATTTTATAATCGGGCATTTTTAGGCGCTAATAATGGTTTTCTTTTTTATGATTTAATTGGAGAATCTTCTTCACCATTCCTTCACCCTGAATTCATGTCATACGCATATTCCATACCTCGAAAGTATAAATATAAAGAGCGAATATATATTGATTGGATAAAAAAAATGCATCCTGATATTGCCAATTATACTTGGGAATTGATAGGTGGGAAACCAACAAATAATGAAATTCTGCGTAAATTTTACAGATTTAAAAGGGCAATAATCAAACGATTGCCCATAAAAACTATTTGGAAAAACACCATGAGTCCGGAGCAATTTTGGTATGATATAAATGAAGATACACGCAAAGCATTAGATACATTTTACTCGAATAATATTGATTTACTTTCAGATTACAAAGAGATTAAAACTGATTTAATAAAACAATATAGCAAGGGAAATATAACTGAGAAATCACAAGTTCTCACCTTGTTAAGTGCTTATAAATTACTTTTTTAAAACATGATTAAATTAAAAACTCAAACCAATAATTTCATTAAAAACATTGCAGAAAAAGGATTTTTTCATCTTTTGTCTGCAAATTTTTTAATACAAATACTCGCGTTTGGGTCTCAACTATTTGTAGCAGGAATTCTTTCGCCCGATGATATTGGTAGAATAAAAATTATTCAAACATTTATATCAATATTTTCTATTATAAGTGGCTTAGGATTAAGTGCTTCTACCCTTAAACTTTGTTCCGAAAACCGAAGTAAAGACGAACAATTAAAACTTTTTGGTACTGCAATTTTGGCTACATTTATATCAGCCACTTCAATTTATGCAATAATCATAATCATTAATATTTTTGGCATTTTCAGTACCGATAAAACCATACAGTATTTAATTCCATTAGGATTATTACCCATTATTTTCAATTCTATATTCCTGGTTTTTGTCAATTATTTTCAAGCTATACGACGAATAAAGTTTTTCTCAAAACTGGCAATGACAAATAAGTTAATGTCAATTATTGCAATAATATTTTTTGCCTATTTATTTGGGATAAATGGCTACTTTATTGCTTATAACTTAAGTTTAATAATCATGGTTTACATAACTTATCAGGCAACAAAAAAAGAAAATGACAATAAACCATTGGAATTTAGATCTTTAAAGCTTTTTCCTACACATTGGAAATATGCACGTTCGTCGATGTTTGCCAATATTTTTGCTGAATTTTCGGCTTATATCGATATTATTTTAATTAGTTTGTTTATTTACGATATGAAAGAGGTAGGGTATTATAGCTTTGCTTTAACATTGACGGTAGCATTGCGAATTTTCCCTTCAAGTGTTCAACAAATTGCATCTCCCTATTTTTCAAGTTTTGCTTTTCAAAGAGATGAAATACATAAAATTTTCAAGCGATACAATAAAATTCTTATTATTGTCATAATTATCACATTATTAGGGTCATTGTTAATTGTTCCAATTTTTATCAACTTTATTTTTCAAGGAAAATATGATCATGCTATGCATTATTTTCTGTTTTTAGCTATTGGTTGGAGCATCAGGCAATTAACTCAATTACAAAGTGGAGCAATTTTTGGCATGGGTAAGATTCATTACAATGCTCTTACAAGCCTTATTTCGCTGATAATCAATATAATACTTTATTCAGCATTTATGTATCATTTTGGTTTAATTGGTGCAGCTTATGCCTCCATTCCTGCCGGAATAATTATCTATTTAACTTCCTACTTATTTTTCAAAAAAGCGTTAAATGAATTGGCTTAGGTTAAATTTCAATCTACTTCATTGAAAAAGACTATCTTTGTAAACAATATAAAAAACTATAATCATAAACTAATGAAAAACATACTGTTACTAATAATTACTACTCTAATTTTGTTTTCATGTAAAATAACTTCACCAACAGATGAAAAAGACCCGAATGATAGTATTCCTAAAAAAGATACTGTTGTAGTTGACACCTTTCGATACGGTGGAATAAAATATATTTACGATATTGATTCTGTGCCTGAAATAAATTTGACAATTAAAACAACCGAATGGAATAAGTTCTTATCATATTTCGATCAAAATCCTAATAATGAAGAACAAATAAGTGCCGATATTATATTTACAAAAGGAAAAACAAAATACGACCTTAAAAATATAGGGTTTAGATTGAGAGGTAACACCAGTAGAAGGCGAGCTGAAGGCGAAAAAGGTGAATCTCATAATCCGATTAATCCTGATTGGCATCATGCCAGCTTCAATGTAAAGTTTAACAAATATATTAAAGGACAAAAATTGGCTAAAGCGGAAAAAATCATTCTTAAATGGTTTAAGGATGATGCCATGTATGTACGAGAAATTTATTGTTACGATTTATTTGAACGATTTGGAGTATGGACAGCACCGCAGTCGAGCTATTGCCGATTAACAATAAAAATTGCGGAGGATGAAAAACCTGCTTATTTTGGTGTATATCAGATGATTGAGCCAATTGAAGAGGATTATCTTAAAAACAGAGCAGGTAAATTTGCCGATACCAATGGTAATTTATGGAAAGCAAATTGGGGTGCAGACTTTGTTAATACAGACAGAAGTAGAATGGGACTTGAAAACATAACTTTAACTTCAACATACGAACCGGTTTACGATTATAAATCAAATGCATCAAATTTAGAAGCAGCTAAAACACAATTAGTTAGCTTTATGAATGACTTTAATTCAAAAACGGGGGATGATTTTAAATCCTGGTTAACGACGAGAGTTGATGTTGAACTTTTACTTAAAACTTATGCTGTAAACGTAATTTGTGGCATGTGGGATGATTATTGGAATAATCAGAACAATTTTTATTTTTATTTTGATACTGCCGGTAAATTTTATTTTATTCCTTTTGATTATGACAATACCTTGGGAACATCGTTGCTTATGACAAATTCCGGCACGAGGGATGTTATGAATTGGGGTACAAACAAACGACCACTAATCAAGAAAATTATTGATATTCCGGAATATGCAGTGCTCTACAAAAAATATTTGAATGAACTTATCGACCCAAAATTCGATTATTTTCATTATGATAAGAGCTCATTAAGAATTCGAAAATGGCAAAACTTAGTAAAAGATTATATCTCAAATGATACGGGTGAAGATATGACTTTAATTGACCAACCGGCATCATGGGGAAATTGTGGGTTTTACAGACTTTTAGATACTAATAATAACTATTTTAAAATTCGTGCATCAAATATCCCACAATGATATTTTTTCAAAATTAATTTTCACAATGCGCAGAAATAAGTCAAATATAATAATTGTAATACTATTTTTTATTGTTATAAGCATCTCCTACTTTATTAATTTTCGTTTCGATTTAACATCAGATAAACGATTTAGCATCAGTCAACAAACGAAACAATTTTTAGCCAAAGTGGATGATGAAATTAACATAACCGTATATTTAGAAGGTGATTTAAATCCGGGATTCCTAAGACTGAACAAGGCAATTTCAGAAATTTTGAACGAAATGTCGGTATATTCAAAACATGCTATTAATATAAAATTTGAAAACCCTTCGAAAGCAAATACAGAAATAGAAAGACAAAAAAAATATGCTGAATTACAATTATCAGGAATTGAGCCCACCATGATTTACGAACGTGATAAAGAAGGCAAATCAATACAAAAAATTGTATATCCCTGGATTAGTGCTAATTACAAAAACAAAACTATCAATGTCAAATTACTTAAAAATATTAGAGGCGTTTCAGGGGAAGAAAATCTCAATATATCAATCGAAAATCTGGAATTTGAAATAACCGATGGTTTACGCAGATTGACTAATTCCACCATCTCAAAAATTGCATTTATCGAAGGTCATGGTGAGCTTAATGATGCTGAAACTTACGATATTAGTAAAAGTTTAAGCAGATATTTCCAAATCGACCGTGGAGTTTTAGCCAATGATGCAACAATATTAAATGCCTATAAAGCCATAATTATTGCAAAACCCACAAGCCCTTTTAGTGAGTCGGACAAATATATTATAGATCAATACATTATGCATGGTGGTAGTGTAATATGGTTGATAGATGGAGTGAAAATTGACAAAGAAAATCTTTCAAAAACAGGATTAACGCCGGCAATGTCATTAGATCTAAATTTGACTGATCAACTTTTCAGATATGGTGTAAGAATTAATCCTGATATTTTATTGGATGTGCAATGTACTTCAATACCGATAAACATAGCTCCCAAAGGCACAGAAGCTCAATTTGAGCCATCACCCTGGTTTTATGCTCCTCTTTTACTCACTTCGATGAAACATCCAATATCGAAAAATATTACAGAGATTAAAGCGGATTTTTGCTCTTCAATTGAGTTTTTGGATGAAAACAAACGCTTAAATGCAACTTTGCTTTTAGCTACTTCTGACAACACGCATATCATTACAACACCTACAACGATTGATTTGGCTCAAACACCAAAAACAACTGATAAAGAATACTTTAATATGCAATACTTACCGGTAGCTGTATTAGTTGAGGGTGAATTTAATTCAAATTTCGAAAATAGACTAAAGCCAAAAGAAATTACAAATTCCTTGGCTTTTTTGGCCAAAAGTTTCAAAACCAGACAAATTTTTATTGCCGATGGCGATATAATAAAAAACGAAACGAATGGTATTGCAAGTGATAGTACTACGCTCCCACTTGGGTTCGACCGTTATATGAATCAGCAATTTGGCAACAAAGAATTTATTCAAAATGCAGTTTTATATTTAACAGATGAAGAAGGTTGGTTAAATTTACGCTCCCGAACAATACAATTAAGAATGTTGAATAAAAAAGCAATTATTGAAGATAAGTTGTTTTGGCAAATTTTAAATTTCACTTTACCTTTAGTGTTTTTAATGCTTTTAGGCATAGTATATCAAAATATTAGGAAGAGAAAATATACAAAGTAAATTAACTAATAAGCCCCCTAACCCCCTAAAGGGGCAGGGCTGTTAAGTTTTCTTGTAAATATTTGTTTTAGATGTTATTAAACATCTGAGTTCTTTGAAATTATTAGCGTAAAATTGCGTACCATACTTTATAGAATCAAAACCATTGGTTCGAAATAGGTTAATTGTTATGTTTCTCATGA
>CAMBSB010000198.1 GCA_945870155.1 Paludibacter jiangxiensis
GCACAAAGCAATGAAGATTGTGCTACTTGTGGAAACAATTCAGCAAACAGCTTAGAGTCGAATTCTGACATGGTGAATCAAATCAGCACATCTAAATCTACTCAAAATGTTGAAGTGATTTCGGATGCTGAAATGGTAAAAAATGCAGAAAACAGAATCAAAGAGTTGAAGGAATTGAAAGACAACGGAGTTAAAAGAGGTGATGTACAGCTTTTACCTGAATTGGAAAAGCAGCTGACAATACTCAAACAAAAAGGACAAATAAAAAAATAATAAGCGAATTTTAAATAAAACTTTTCCAAGGTTCTATAACTTTTCCAAAGTTCAAAAACTTTGGAAAAGTTTATATACGATTTTAAAAAAAAATCATTTAACTATTAAGGTTCTAATGACAAACAATTTATATACAAAGTCTAAAACCATTTTTATTCTAATACTTTTGCTTGTTGTAAGTAAATTTGCATTTACTCAAAACGACAGTTTGAAAGTGAAAGTATCGGGAACTATTGGTATTAGTTACGAAGGTTACAGACTCTCAACAAATCCTGAAACGCCTGCATTTTACACGGCACGCCGCCCCAACGATTTGGTGAGAATTCTCTTTCAACCTACTATAAGCATTGGAAATTTTAAACTGCCGTTTAACTTCAGTTTCAGTCCTATGCGCAATAATTTTGGATCGCCACCTTTTGGTTTTGGCAATATTCCGGGTTTTCCAAAACAGACATTTAAACAATGGATTACTAACCCAATGAATAACCTGGGTATGAATCCGAGTTATAAATGGATAGAAATTCCACTGGGAACGCAATATATAAAATACAGTGAATTAAGCACCGGTGATGTTGGAGCATTTGGGTATGGACTTAATTTGACGCCAGGGAAATTCAGATTCAGGTTTTTCAATGGAATAAACCAGCAAGCTTATGAGCCATTTGTAGATCTACCTTCGAACACAAGTTTTGTGGGAGCTTACAAACGTACGTTAACCATGGCACAAATTGGCTTGGAAAAGGCCGGAAAATACTTTACCGGATTTAATATTGTGCGTGGAGTGGATGATTCAACCAGCATTGTGAGTCCATTAACCGGTAATCCGGCAACTCCCAAACCTCAGGAAAACTTTATTGTGAGTTTTGTAACAAACTTTAAATCTGAAAAAGGTTGGTACGGTCAAACCGAAATCGGGACAACCATTGCCACGAGAGATATCATGGTGAATGCGGTAAATCCATTGCTCAAAAATTTCAATCCTTTTATTACTACCAATCTAAGTAGTTTCAGAGATCATGCTTTGATGGCTACTTTTGGGAAAAAAGGAAAAAATTTTGACCTGGGATTCAGTACAAAATGGTTGGGAGCCGGGTATTATTCCATGGGTTATCCTTTTGTACAAAATGACCGCTTGGATTACACCTTGAATACTCGCTTTAATGCTTGGGAAAACAAAATAAATGTGGTGGCCAGTATAGGGCAAAGAATCGGAAATTTTAGTGATACTGCCAATCATACTTCGCAGTTAATTGCCAATGCCAATGTATTTGCACAGTTCAGTGAGCATTTTAGTGTAAATGCCAATTACAATAACTTCGGGTTTCAAACCAGTGGTTTATTGGGAATGCGCAACGTGGGACATGACTTGGGGCTGAATCCCACTTACACTTGGTACAATACCAGCATGAGCAATTTGCTCAGTTTGACATATAACTGGAGTAAATACGACGAAACAGCTTATAACAATATGAATGTTACGACTAATAACAGTCAGACAGCTATGTTGATGTATGTTCCTTCATTTTTTTCGAAACCTAACTTCAGTACCGATGCCAGTATTATGTTTTATCAAAACACAACCAATCCGGGAAGTATAAAACTCAGTATTTGGACTTACAGCCTCAGTGCCGGGCAAAATTTCCCGAAGCAAAAGCTGAATATCAAAACGCAATTGCAATATAATGTTACCACGGTAAATGTTTTCACGCCAAGTAAAAACGTGATGTTGATATTGGGTGCCGATTGGAATTTAGCCAAAAGGTTGTCGTGGAATACAAGTTTGTCGATGAATTTGTTTAAGTATGGTGATGAATTAACGCCTCCGGCAGTTCTTCTTGGAGCACGATACTTCGAAAACATGCTTAAAACAGCCTTGGTTTATCGGTTTGGAAACTAATTGACATTATTTAAAAAGATTCATTATGAACAAATTAAGCATATATACATTGATAATTTTCACCCTGATAAGTGTGAATGTCATTGCACAAGTCAATTTAAATATCAATATTTCATACCCCGCACCGAGCTATTTGAACGATTGGACTTATGGAAAATCGGGCATGGCAACCCTTGTTCTAAACCAAAGCGATGGTCAGCTTATGAAAATAAAATTTCAGACTCAACTGCAAAATACCAACGGAACGGTTATAGCCAGTAGTGATAACGCTAATGCAGCGGTTTATTCCGTTCGATCAGGTGCTAATGTATTTACACTCGACAAGTTGCTTCAACAAGAAAATCTGCGTTTTGCCGATGGTAATGTCATGAGAAGTATTCAAACTTCGGGTAAATTGCCTGCCGGGAATTACCAGTTATGTATACAGGTGTTGGGAAGTGTGGCTGGAAGTACACGTGTAATTGAAATGCTTAAAGTTCCTGTTTGTCGCCCCTTTACGCAGGCCAATTTCCAATTGCCTTATTTGTTATTTCCTGTAGATAAAACCTGGCTGGATGCTGCTACAGCTAAGTCAGTTATTACTTTCCGGTGGAGTTCCATAGTTCCCCGCACGAAGGAATATGTTACTTACCGTTTGCAGGTATTCGAAGTAAAAGCAGATCAACGACCTATGCAGGCTTTAAGAAGCAATATGCCTGTTTTAAGTGTCGATGTATTGAACACTCAATATATTTGGCGACCACAACTCAATTTCAATGAAGCTGAAGGTACAGTATTTATCTGGACAATTCAAACCATTGATATGAAAGGAAATCCGATAACTACCAGCGATGGATATAATTTAGGTTGGAGCGAACCACGTGTTTTTGGTGTTTGCAATAAACCGAAAAATACCCAAGGTGAAGAGGCATGTGGGAGTGGTAGAAAATTAGAATAGAACTACCCCATTCCGATAACTATCGGAACCTAAAGGGGATGTTAAGACGCAGTAGATATAAAAGAAAAAACAAACAAAACAATACTAATTCACATCTTTAGGGGCTTGGGGGTTTTAAAAAATATAATTATGAAACATTTTATACTTTCAATATTCTTTTTGCAAGCTGTAATTGCTTTGCAAGCTCAAAGTTTGAAACCAATTAAGCAACCGAGTATCGGTCTGCATTTTTTCTACAATGATGTGGAAACAGCTCAAAGAATAAAAGCCAGCAGCCTAAACGATGTGCTAAAAAACGGAAATTGGAACACTGCCAATAACATGCAGGGTGGTTTCGGTCTGGATTATTTACAAGGGCTCACTTCCAATATTGATTTAATTGGTACTTTCAATGCTAGCTGGGCTGATTATTTACAGCCTTCTGGCAGTTATTTTGGTAGTAGTCATTTTTTGATGGATGTAAGTGCCGGTGCACATTTTAAATTGCTGAGCGATAAATATTTTGTTTCGCCTTTTCTGCTTTTTAAAGCCAATTATCAGAAATACCAAACATTCAATGGTTTGAGCCTTGCTCCCGGAGTGGGTTTGCAATTTACATTGTTTAAAGAATCTTATGTGCTCACTACAATCGAATACAGAGCATCCTTAAGTTCAACAATCAGCAATCAGTTTTATTATAGCGTAGGGTTTGCAACCAATATTGGCAATAAAAAACCAAAACCGGTAAAAGTAGTGCCACCTCAACCGGTAAAAGAGGCACCAAAATTGATTAGCGATATAAAAATTATGGTAAGCGATGAAGCTACCGGACAGGCTTTGCCCTATACCGAAGTTACTTTAAATGGACCGGAAGGAAAAAAACTAAGTGGTACAACTGATGCCAATGGTCAGGTAGTTTTCAATCAGCTTACGGCTGCCGATTATACCGTTCAGGGTATATTAAATAATATCAACACCACAAGTCAAAGTATAAGCAAAGCCGATTTTGAATCGAAAACAATCAATGTGAATATATCGCACAACGATCCACGATTCACACTTTCGGGTGTGGTAATCAATAAAACCCGTAATTTGCCCGAAGGAGGTGCCGAAATCAATGTTTCGAACCTGACTAAACACAGCCTGACAACTAAACTAAGCAAAGCAGGCGATGGAACTTTCCTTGCACAAATGGAAGCCGGAAGTGATTTTACGGTGGTGGGTAAAAAAGCCGATTATATTTCGAATATTGAAAAAGTTAGCACCAAAGGCTTAAACCGAAGTGCAACTTTGTATGTGAAGTTGGAATTGGGCATTGAAGAAGCCAAGGTGGGACAAAGTATAGTGTTAAACAATATCTATTTCGAAACAGGAAAAGCACTGATAAAAGCCGACTATTCAACCGATTTAGATAAATTAATCCAATTTCTGAATGACAATCCGGCAACCCGACTAGAAATTCAGGGACATACCGACAATACCGGCAGCGTGAAATTAAACAACAAACTCAGTCAGGCGCGCGCCGAAAGCGTGGTGAAATACCTGAATATCAAAGGTATTTCAATGAGCAGACTTACTGCCAAAGGTTATGGACAAACCCAGCCATTGGTAACAAACACTACCGAAGCAGGGCGACAACAAAACCGAAGAGTAGAAATGAAAGTAATACAGTAAGTTCTTTATTTCCTTAAATCCGCAATTTATTTGTAAATTCGTGATAATCATAGTATGACTAAATTGATGATAAAACCGAAATTTTATGTATATCAATAAGTCATACTATGATTTGCGGAAATTAGCCATTTATAAACATTCTGTTTAATTCTTTTGTTAGTGTAATTAATTAAAAATTAAGTTTAAAATTTGAATAGAAAAATTAGCAATATGTCAAATAACATCGTAAAACTTCACAGAGTTTTTGCAGCACCAGTTGAAAAAGTATATAAAGCATTCACCAATGCCGATGCAATGGCTTCATGGTTGCCACCTTATGGCTTCGTATGTAAAGTTAATAGTATGGATGTAAAAATTGGTGGAACATATAATATGACCTTTACCAATTTTACCACTGGTAACGGACACACATTTGGAGGCGAATATATTGAAATTATTCCAAATGAACTATTAAAATATACCGATAAATTTGACGACCCCAATTTGCCGGGTCAAATGATTACTACTATTGAATTTAAGGCAGTATTATGTGGTACTGAGCTCTTTGCAACTCAGGAAGGAATACCTGATGCCATTCCTACTGAAATGTGTTATTTAGGATGGCAAGAATCTTTAGATAAATTAAAACGATTAGTAGAACCTAATATTCCTGATGCATAACAAAATAAATTTTCACAAATTTAGATATTTAATATGGCACAAATAAATCCTTACTTGCATTTTAACGGAAATGCAGAAGAAGCATTTAACTTTTACAAATCAGTTTTTGGTGGAGAGTTTGCTATGATAAGCCGTTTCAAAGATATGGAAATGGCAGAGCGACCAATAGCTGAAAACGAAGCCGAGAAAATAATGCACATTGCCTTAGCTATAGGTAAAAATAGTGTATTAATGGGATGCGATACCCCTGAATTTATGGGGAAACACAATGAAAGAGAGAATAGAAGCAAAATCTCTATCAGTGCAGAAAGCAAAGAAGAAGCAGACCATTTATTCAATGGACTTTCAGCTGGAGGTGAAATAGAAATGCCAATTGAAGAAAGTGCCTGGGGCTCTTATTTTGGAATGTTTAGAGACAAATTTGGTTTTGAATGGATGGTAGACTTTGATCCAAAATATAATGGTCAACCTTAAATAAAAACTTCTGCCACCTATAGCTGCTTTACACCTCAGGTAGGAATACCCATTGTAAACGAACTGAAATCTGATATATAGAATGGCAAGAATTTTTAGAAAAATAAATGCGTTTGGTTGAACCCAATATCCCAGAAAAATTAAAATTATAAAGCAAAAAATATGACAAAACAAATATTTATCAATGTAGTAGTTAAGGATTTGCAAAAATCTATGAACTTTTATGCTGCATTAGGTTTTACAAACAATCCTCAATTTTCTGACGACGAAGGCAAGTGTATGGTTTGGAGTGAAAACATTTTCCTTATGATAATGACACCTGAAAAGTTCACAACATTTGCAACCAAACCCATAGCAGACACAAAAACAAAACTTGCAGCACTTTTTTCTTTATCGGTAGAAAGCATTGACGAAGTTAATAGTATTATGAATAATGGGATAAAAGCTGGTGGAATTGAACCAAACGAATTCAAAGATTATGGTTTTATGTATCAACGAACCATAGAAGATTTTGATGGTCACACTTGGGAGATTTTCTTTATGGATATCACTAAATTTCCAACAGAACAGACATCATAAAAAATTGCCGGTATTTTCGGAAATGTCTAATTTTTTTTCACGAACAAAATTTCTTTAAAAATTAGGTGGTATTGTTTTAATACCACCTTTTTTTATACTACTTACCTACTATTTACATTCAAATCTGACTCGTAATTATCAAAAGAATTATCTATATTTGTAATGTAAAAGTAAAAAACACATATATCAGGCGTAGCAAAACTTGATAATCAGAATTTTACACTATCACTCAAAAGTATTAAAAACAGTATTGCAAAATAACCTACAGAAAAAAACATGCTTTAAGACATGGAAATTCATAAGGAACTACTGTATAAATACTTCATTTTTTTTGAAGACTAAAGTCCTTAAGCGAGTTAAATACATATAAACTAGAGTTTTATCAATTTCAGAAATAAATAAAAAAAAATAATCACGAATACTTCATTAGAATATAAATTAACACATTACAAAAAAAATGAAAGCATCAGTAAAACTCATATTAATTACATTTATTGCAATTAATATGACAATGTGTAACACTAAACAAAATGATAAAGCCCTAACCACTACTAAACAGGTTGAAAGTTTTGATTGGCTTTTAGGAAATTGGAAACGCACAAATGAAGAAAAAGGCAAAGAAACTTTTGAAAATTGGATAAAAATTAGCAATATAGAATACAGTGGAATTGGTTTCACATTACAAAATAAAGACACTGTAAGTAAAGAGTTTATGAAGATTTTGGAAACTAATGGAAAGTGGAATTTACTGGTAAAAGTTTCCGATGAACAAGAGTTTATAAAATTCGATATGTCAGAAATTAAGGAAGATAAATTTGATTGTAAAAACGATAGTTTGGATTTTCCAAAATTAATAAGATATTGGAAAAATGGAAACAGAATAAATGCCTTAGTCTCAGGAGACAGTTTAAATTTATCGTTTGAATTTGAACGAATAGAATAAAAAACACCAACAAACATCAACCATTTAGTATTAGCGAAGGCGCGTTTTTTAGTTTGTGAATCACTTAAAGCCAAAGCCTGATTCTGTTAATAAAGTTAAGTCCATAAATTAGTTGTATTCACATAGCTTGAAATATACTCTGAATTAAGCAGCATCTATTCCTATTATGAAAATTATAAAAACCAAAATTGATAAAATCGAAGAGTTTCGTATTGATTATTTAAACTCTTTACCTGAATTTCAGGAGTTGTTTTTAGAGTTAATGATTAGTAACTCGGAGGCTTATTTGCTTCAGATAGACAACAAAGATATTGGATATGCAATTGTTAATAACGATCATATATTGATTGAGTTTTATGTAATGAACAGGTATATATCCAGCAGTTATGACATTTTCAGCCAAGCAGTTAATGAATTGTCAATTAATGAAATATACTGTAAGTCGTTTGATTCACTACTGCTGAGTAATTGTGTATTAAGTTCATTTTCATATTCGGTGGTAGGAGTATTGTTTCGTGATTATGTTGAGCCATTAATACTACTTGATTCATCAATAAGGATGACAAAAGCTAAGCTTTCCTCAATAGCATTATTGATAAAACAAGATGATTCGATAAAAGAACTATTTGAAACGGAAGACCAATTAAGGAATTTTATTGAGAACGAAAATGTGTTTGAATTTTATAAAAATGATGAATTGGTTGGTTGTGGGATGATAATAAGGACACATTCGGATTGGAACTATTGTGATTTAGGAGTTTGGGTTAAACCTTCGAAAAGGGGTAATAAAATCGGTTCTCAGATTATACTTAATTTAAGAGAATTTGCCATTAGAAATAATATGAAGCCAAGCTGTGGATGTGCATTTGAAAATATAGCTTCACAAAAAATTATTGAAAAAAGCGGATTTGTGAGTAAGTATAAATTGATAAATTTTCAAAAAAAACGCAGCACTATTAAATAATAACTAACATAAGAAGCTGTTTTTCAGCTGCTTACTCAAGGTTATTGGAGCGAGGAATTCAATAAAATATCAAAGTTTTGTGCAGGTTAATTAAAAGATTCGATAAATTAACAAATTGTTAAACCGGCATCACGAGTCTATTGAATCTTAATCAGGCCTTTTTATTCAAAGTTAAATGTCAGCGTAAGCATCCTCGAAGTTAGCTTTTTGAGTGCGAGTGAATATTTCTCCTCACTTCTGTTCGAAAGTGGAGGGCGATCCTCGAGTGGTGTAAACAAATTATTACCGCCTAATGATAATTTTAATTCCGGCGCCAACTTAAAAAACGAGAAATAAATATCACAACCAACACCTATTTCAAAAAAAGGATCAACCGTTTTTAAAAAAATTGGTTTTTCTTTGTTTTGACCCATATCAAAATTCAAACCCACGCCTCCAATTACGTATGGACGTAAATCGCCATACCGCTCAGAGCTGTATTTCAGGTAAAAAGGCATGCTAATGGGTATGGAAGGAACAATTAATGAATCGAGTATGGTTTTTTTATCCAAAGAATAGGCCAATTGACGCTCGCCAAAATGCAAAGTTGGGG
>CAMBSB010000199.1 GCA_945870155.1 Paludibacter jiangxiensis
ATCTATGATTCAATGAATAAAATTAATTTAGAAATTGAAAATATTAAAAAGTATTATAATGATAGGGGGGACAATGTAACATATAATGTTTACCGAAATATTATGAATTGTTTTACTTCTGAAAGATATGCAGAAAATAGAAAATTAAATGAAATTGAAATATATAACAATTTAATTTCAAGATAATTAACATATTCTAAAAATAGGGGGGTAATCTAAAAAAGTAGTTTTTATTAAATAATTTTCCATATTTTTTAGCCCCCTTTTTAATATCTGTACTTTTTTTAGAAGTACAGATATTTTTTTTGGGTCTAAAAAAAACATGTTAATAAAGTTGTATTTCAATTTGTTTTTGATTTATTTTCAATAAAATCAAACTTTTTATTCTGTATTTATATTATTGAATAACAAATAGTTATATATGTAAAATAGTTGCAATACTTGTCATAACACAAACTAACATCAATGTCGCTCTTACTACCGAAGGCGAAAGTCCGGTAAGAAAAGCATATAACCACAGTAGCAATGTGATTAACAGGGTTTTGAAAATTTTTTGTCTTTGAGATTTATTTAGAAAGCTCAATAAAAAAGCAAAAACTAAATATACTACACCAACGTGTAAACCACTCACCGACAGTATATGCATTGCCCCTGTAGCACTATAACTTGCACGTAAATCGGGTTGCAAAGCATCGGTATATCCAAGTGTTAATGCTGCAAGTACAGCAAACTCATCGCCTGAAATTTTAAATGCTTTGTAAATCTGTAATAGCTTTGAACGTGAAATATCAGCTAATCTATACAATGAGAAGGAAGTATTGTAGTCGGTTTTTAACCATGAACTACTTGGTAAATAGGCAGTTGCCAGGATGCCCTGCCTTTTCAAATATGCTGCATAATTAAAACCTCCCGGATTTTCGGCTCCTGCTGGTGATTTAAATTCTGCTTCTATCATTAATCTATCGCCATACAAAAGTGAGGATGAGGAACTGTCCTTTTGAATATAAACAATGGCCATTCCATGGGTATTGTGCCATTTTGATTCATCCAAATATTGCAAAACCTGAACTTTACAAGCGTAGGATTTTTGTTTTTCGGTCGGTGCTTGAATTAATTCTACCCTGTAAATACCTTTATTATTTAAATGTTCAAATACGGCATTCTTCTCTCTCAAATTTGAAAGAAAATATGCCAATGAAAAAAGAAATATTGAAATTCCAATACCAAAAATCCAACGGAATCGAAATTGGAGATTTGAATCTTTGATGAAATAAGGAATTACGATGAATGCTAAAGAAATGCAACAAAACAAATATATTAACACATTGTTTATGTGAAAATACTGAAAGATGATTATCCCCAAAATAAAAGGTATAAACAATCTGACAAATGGTGTTCGCTGCAAAAAATTCATACTCAAACTGTTATTATGAATAAAATCAGCCCACTAACCCCCTCCCTATAAATGTCGGGGGAACATTAATAAAGAATAGTCCTTTATGCCTTCAATAAACTTTCGATTGTATCACTTGGATTGGCTGTATTAAAAACTGTGCTTCCTGCGACTAATACATTTACTCCATGTTCAAAAAGCTTAGCTGCATTATCGAGGGTTACTCCTCCATCAACTTCAATCAAACAAGTTGGATTTAAGCGTGAAATCATTTCCCGTAATTCATCAATCCGATTGTAACTTTCTTCAATAAATTTTTGACCACCAAAACCTGCAAAAACCGTCATTAAAAGTACCATATCCACCGATTTTATAAAAGGTTCGATTGCCGAAACAGGAACATCAGGATTAATTGAAATTCCAACCTGAATACCTTCGGCACGAATTAAGTCAATAACTTCCTGAGGATTATTGGCAGCTTCGTAATGAAAAGTAAGCATCCCTGCTCCGGCTTTTGCAAAACGCTGCACATATTTTTCGGGATTTACTATCATTATATGCACGTCCAGCATTTTGGTACAATGCTTTTTAATGGCTTCAATTACTGGAAAACCAAAAGAAATATTGGGGACAAAAACACCATCCATTACGTCAAAATGAAGCCAATCAGCCTGACTTGCATTAATCATCTCACACATTGATTGTAAGTTACCAAAATCGGCCGAAAGCATGGAAGGAGAAATTATTTTAGTCATTTTTTCTATTCTCTTAAATTTTTATATTACAAAAATCAATGTCGTTTAGATAAAGAATTTCAAATTTCAAGACGATATAAATAAGGAAATTGAAAATCAGCGAAGCTAATAAGTGTATTTTTGTTTGTTGAATTTTAGCTAATAAGGGTTTAAATACCTAATTTTAATTGACTCTTTACCCTTAGTAGCAAGAATTTTACCTCTTGATTTTCCCTTATTTCTTTGTAAATACTTAACTAAACGACAATAGTACAAAAATAATAAAAAACCCAGAAATACATTTAAATGCAAGTTGATTTTATTAAAATATTAAACATTATTGTGTTAGCATCAAAGTGTTTTTTCAATTTTAGTGTCTCTGTCTTTCATTTCAGAGTTAGTAAATGACCAACGTGGTCACTTAATTTTTTGTCTTGATTCCAAGTTTGAATTTCAAGTTGTTTATTTTCGATTAAACTCCTACTCAAAACAATATGATCAACAGTATCTTGAATACTTGAAGTCGTATTAAATAATTTATACTTTTCGAATGAGTCATTAAGCGTTTGCCTTGCTTTCTTACTTGGCCACACTCGACCTGAGAAAGTCGTATTTAAGTCACCTGCAAAACAAATATGTCTGTTTGGGTATAATCTTTCAATTTCTGCAAGTTGACCATACAAATCATTGTCAAATCGTGGTTGTTTGTTGCCAAAAACTCCAATAATTGAACCATAAACAGTCAAAGTTCCCAACGGTGTTTCTATGTCAGAGCAAACAGTCGTGTAAGAATCATAAGTCTCATGTCTATTTGTAATTTCAAATCTAGTCAGTATGCTAAGCCTGTTTTCTCCTACTTCATAGTTAGTGTTGTCTAAACCGAATGGTAAGAGTTCAGTCGAAATGCAAATGTAATTGTCAAGTTGAATACTTGAGTCTGTTTCAGTCAAGATAAAAATGTCAGCATCAATTTCGATTAATTTTTCAATAATCAATTGTCTTTTTCTTTTCTTGACTCTTTCTAAATTCCAGGTTGCAATTCTCATCATTTGGTTTTTAAACAACAAACGTCTGTCAGATATTTTTATACTGTGTGCTAACAATCCAATAAATATGTGTTTTCAAAAAAAAGCGTATTATTCTCTCTTTTCAAGTTTTTTAGCTTCATCCCAAATCACATCCATTTCGGATAAACTCATCTGTTTTAAATCTTTACCTATGCTTATTGTTTTGGATTCCAAGTAATTAAAACGGCGAATAAACTTACGATTGGTTCGTTCAAGCGCATTTTCAGGATTTATGCCATACAACCTACCTGCATTGATTAAACTGAAAAGTAAATCGCCAAATTCTGCTTCCATTTTATTTTGATCCATCTCCCCTATCTCAACTTTGAATTCATTAATTTCTTCCTGCACTTTCTCCCAAACTTGTTCTCTGTGTTCCCAGTCGAAACCAACACTGCGGGCTTTATCCTGAATACGATGGGCTTTAATGAGCGCAGGTAAAGAGTTTGGCACCCCCGAAAGGACAGTTTTGTTGCCTCCTTTTTCTTTCAATTTGAGTGTTTCCCAATTTTGCATCACTATATCACTATTTTCAGCAATAGTATCGGCAAAAATATGTGGATGTCGGTAAATTAGTTTTTCACAAAGTCCGTAACACACATCATATATATCAAAATCCTGCGTTTCACTTCCCATTTCGGCATAAAAAACAATGTGCAATAATATATCACCCAGCTCTTTACGTATTTCACTTTTATCGTTTTCAATTATTGCATCTGCCAGTTCGTAGGTTTCCTCTATGGTTAAAGTACGTAAACTTTCGAATGTTTGCTTTTTGTCCCAAGGGCATTTTGCCCTCAATTCGGTCATTATATTGAGCAAACGCTCAAATTGTTCTAATTTTTCGGTGTTTGTATGATTCATTATTTCTAAATGAGTTCCATTTTTTATTGCTTTTTTATCGAAACAAAGATAATGCTTTTATATTTTATTTATTTGAAAAATATATTTTATTAATTGATATTGTTTAAAAACTGAATATCAACATCTTACAAATTATATTCAAAATTAAAATTGCAGGTTAACGTTTTTTAACTTCAAAACATTTGGAGTATATAAAAATTGAACTACATTTGCAGCGTACTAATAAACTAGTACACTAAATAATTCAACAATTTTAAAAATAAAGAATATGGTAAACATTGAAAATGTAACATTTAGTTACTCAAAAAAAACAAAATTACTCAGCAATTTAAATCTTCAACTCGAAGCGGGTCGTATACATGGATTGCTGGGGAAAAATGGTGAAGGTAAAAGCACACTTTTAAAACTAATGTCGGGTTTAGTTTTTCCACAAAATGGAAAAATTGATGTTATGGGATTTTTACCGGAAAAAAGAAATCCTGAAATGTTGCAGGAAATTTTCTTTTTGCCTGAAGAATTTCCACAAATAAATTTGAGCATTGAAAAATACAAAAATATTTATGCTCCATTTTATCCTAATTTTAGCAACGACCAATTTGAAAGCTATTTAAAAGAGTTCGAGATTGATGACAAAAAAGCCATTATGAGTAAATTGTCGCACGGACAGAAAAAGAAAATTATGATAGCATTTGGACTTGCCACTAACACAAAATTGCTTTTGATGGACGAACCTACCAATGGTTTGGATATCCCGTCCAAAGGTCAATTTCGCCGCATGGTTGCATCTGCTATAACCGAAGAACGTTGTTTGGTAATTTCTACACATCAGGTTCACGATTTGGACAGTTTGATTGACAATATAATTGTTATGGAAAAGCATGAAATTGTTTTCAATCAAGCTATCGAAAATATCACCCGTAAACTGGTATTTAGACTAACCGAAAGAAATGAAATTTGCGAAAACGTGATTCACACCGAAGAATCATTGCGTGGAATGTATCAGGTGTGTGAGAATACCACAAACGAAGAAAGCAAACTGGACATTGAATTATTATTCAATACCATTTTACTTCACACGGCTAAAGTTAAATCATTATTCTAATCATTTAAAACATAAAATATAATGAACAATCAATTTAATATCAATCGTTTAATATTACTTTTCAAACGATTTTTCAACGAAAATGCACAAAAAGAATTAACTTTTTGGGGAATATCTACCATAGTTATGATGCTTTTACATGAACAAAATGCATCAGTAATCATGTTTTTGATAATATCAGGTTTTATATTTGCAGCCAGACAGTTCAAAATGTTTGCTTACACTCCTAGTGGCATGCATTTCTTAATGATTCCGGCTACGCACTTTGAAAAACTTACAGTTTCAATTATCTTAAGTACCGTGTATTTTTTCTTTGCTTTTATAATTACCTATATTGTAGGTACATTTTTGGGCACACATCTTATGAACTTTATTTTAGATAGAAATGAAGTTGTACAATTTAGCCTACTAAATTTCACAAATAGTTATGATGCATTGCCTGGCATTGTAAAAAATTACGCTAATGACACTATTTTCAGGACATTTGGAATTTTTGCTATAATTCAATCTATTTTCTTATTTGGTTCTGTTTATTTCAAACGGAATGCAGTAGGTAGGACAATTTTAAGTATGATATTGTTAAGTACTTTGCTGATAATTATTGAATTAATTATGCTTAAAACACTTTATGGTTCAACGTCAATAAACAATAATAATCTGGTCTTTATGAATATGAATTTTGATCTTACAGAATCATTAGTTGTACAAACAATCTCGAAAATACTTGAAATAGGCACTTACTTAACTGTTCCATTTTTCTGGGTTGTAAGTTATTTCCGATTAACCGAAAAACAAGTTTAAGCATATGGAATTCAAAGAAAATCAAGCCATTTACATCCAAATTGGTGATTATATATCTGAACAGATTCTACTTGGAAAGTGGAACGAAGGCGACAGAATTCCTTCAGTTAGGGAATTGGGGGTGGACCTGCAAGTGAACCCGAACACAGTAATGCGAACATTTGAATTTTTGCAATCGAACGAAATAATTTTTAATAAGCGAGGAGTTGGTTATTTTGTATCTGAAAACGCCCATTCAAAAATTATTAATTACCGTCGTAAATCATTTATTGAACATGAGCTTCCGACAGTTTTTAAAAACATGAACTTACTGAAAATCAGTTTTGAAGAGGTTAAAAACGAATACGATTTATTTTTAAAATAAAAAATAAAATTATGAAAACAAATAAAAAATTCGGAAAATCGGTTGCAGTAGTTTTTATAATGGGTTTAGCAATATTCTATAACATGGGTATTAAATATTCAAGAATTTACGATGATTCTATAATATCTGAAAAAATAGAAAAGGTAAATATAAATATGGAAAAGGTTCAAGAAAAAAAATCTGAATTAACCGTGTATGTAAAATCTATTTTTGTAACCGGAATTAAACAAATTATTTCAAATCATTAAATTTCAACAAAATGAAAACAAGTAATAAAATATTAATAAGTGCTTTGGCTGTAATTATTATCTTTCTGGTAATTAGCAATATAGCATTAAAAAAAGAAATTGAAAAAATTAAGAAAGAACAAAAAATAGAACTGATTAATAAGGTAGATACTTTGTCGAATGACAGTTCATCGGTAAAGATAAACATAAACCTCAATTAAGGTTTAAAGTTAAATTACACAAAAAAGCACGAAACATATATTCGTGCTTTTTTGTGTTACAAAATTTCATTTACTTAAATATCAGCAGTTTACATTATTACTTTTTAATTTAATGTAATTTATTTTTCTTTCACCAAAACCGAATAGCTCCAAGCTTTGAGTGTAATCTCTTTATTTGATACAAATTGAATATCTTCACCTACATAAGGTAAAAACTCACCCGCAATTTCATCCTTAATTATAAACTTTTGTTCTTTTGGGGTGAAATTGAAAACACATGCTACAGCTTTTTTACGTTTTTTTCTAATAAACGACAAGATTGATTTCGGCTCAGAATTTCGTAAACCTAGAAATCCTTCTTTGTAACTCAATGAAGTGAGCGCTTTACTTCTCGATTTTAATTTATTTAGTTTGGTTATCAATTCATTACGTGCATAATTTTTAAAAACTATGGTGTCTTTATCAAAAAAACGTAGTCTCTTAGTTAGAGGCTCTTCTTGTCCATTATATGTTAATGCCATACCGGGCAAAGTGTAAGTAAGCACAGTAAATGCATCAACTGGATCTGTACCTAAACGTTCATACTCGCTCCCACTCCATGTATTTTCATCGTGATTAGTAATAAATTGCATTCGTAAATCATCTTTGTTAAACAATTTTGATTCATTTTCGAAATGTTTAATTAAATCATTAACATCGTTTTTACCTTTGGCAATATTGTTTACTATGTCTTTCAATTGCCAGTTATATGTCATATCAAAGGCTTTATGCAATTCAGGTTCACTTGCTTCGGCCAGAAAAAAACAATCCGATTTTTCTTGGTCAATAACTTTGCGGGCATGCATCCAAAAATCTAAGGGAATCATCCCTGCCACATCACATCTAAATCCATCAATATCAGCATTTTTAACCCAAAATAACATGGACTCAATCATTGCTTTTCGTAAGTTGGGATTATCGTAATTTAAATCTGCGGTATCGTCCCAATCGGTCCCGGCGGGAACAATTATATTCCCCAAACTATCTTGAGTGTACCAATCGGCATGCTCATTTATCCATACATTGTCCCACGAGGTATGATTAGCTACCCAATCGATAATTACATGCATATCTAATCTATGTGCTTCAGCAACAAGACTTTTAAAGTCGTCTAGTGAACCAAACTCAGGATTAACAGCCTGATAATTGCTTATGGAATAGTAGCTTCCAAGCTTCCCCTTGCGATTTTTTTCTCCAATAGGATGAATTGGCATTAACCAAAGAATTTCAACTCCCATTTTTTTTAATCTGGGTAAATGATTCTGAAAAGCCTTAAAAGTTCCTTCAGGTGTAAATTGGCGGATATTTACCTCGTAAATATTAGATTTTTTTGCCCATTCAGGGGTAGATTTCTTATATTCGATTGTCTCCATTAAATTTTCATCCAGAGCTGAATGAGGTTTACATGAAAAAAAGCTCAAAACTAGTCCGAAAACTATAACATTGAAAGACAATCGTTTAAAAAATATTTTACTCATAATGCTAATCTATAAAATTTGAAAAATGATGATATATTTAAGGCACTTAAGTGGTTTTAAATTAAGTGATTGAAAATATGCGTAGCAAAGTTACAAAAAAAACGCATATAGCTATTGAAACTATACGCGCTTTTCCTAACAATCAAACCAAATTTATTTTTTTATTATTTTATGTGTCTCTTTTCTTCCGTTTATTGTTTCAATTTGTAAATAATACATTCCAGCTTTAATTTCATGCATATCAAACTCATTATTGATGATGTTATTTAATTGATAAATACGTCCCAAGTTATCAAACAAGCGTACGTTCACTAATTGCTCACTTGAATTAATTTTCAAAACATCGCTTGTTGGATTTGGATAAATGCTAATTTGATTTTCTAATTGATTATTAACACTATTGCCGGGGCAATTTACTACTTCAACAGCATATTTGTTGCTCCCAATGGCTTGCCAACAAATATTAGCATTTGCTGATAAATCGATAGTTTGTTCGGTGGCTGCATTATTAAATACGATACCTACACTAAAACCTGTATGATTGCTAATAGTATAAAAATAAAATCCGTCAGCATCTTTTTGAATTGCTGTTCCCGGCCA
>CAMBSB010000200.1 GCA_945870155.1 Paludibacter jiangxiensis
CCCCTTTAGGGGTTAGGGGCTTATTATGAATGAAAAAGCAAACATATTCGATATCCATCGGGCATCACTACATGATGGCCCGGGAATCCGTACAACCGTTTTTCTGAAAGGTTGTCCGCTTGAATGTCAGTGGTGTCACAATCCGGAGGCATTGAGTGCTGATGCCCAATTGTTTTATCATTTCGACAAATGCACTTACTGTGCCGATTGTGTGGCGGTTTGTCCACAATCGGCACATGCAGTTTCCGATGGAGTTCATACCATTAACTATGATGCTTGTCAGCTTTGTGGAGAATGTTTAGAAGCTTGCAATTACGATGCGTTGAAAATAATGGGCAAAGAAATGACGGTATCGGAAGTAATTGCCCAAGTGCAGAAAGATGCTGCTTTTTACCAAAATTCGGGTGGCGGAATTACTCTAAGTGGTGGCGAACCGCTTTTTCAGTTTTCGTTTTCGAAAGAACTTCTGAAACAATGCAAATCGCTCAAAATAAACACTTGTGTCGAAACTTCAGGTTTTGTTTCGCCCTTTAAATTCAAGCAATTATTGCCATATATCGATGTATTGCTTTTCGATTATAAAATAACCGATTCTCAAGAACACGAAAGTTACACCGGTGTTCCCAATCATGTCATTCTCGAAAATTTGCAAGCTGCATATCGCTATGGTACAGCTATTTATTTACGATGTCCCATTGTGCCGGGTGTAAACGATAACGATTGGCATTTCAACGCCATTGCCGAACTGTCCGAAAAATTCCCCAAATTATGTGGTATTGAATTGCTGCCTTATCACGATATGGGCAACAACAAACGCATCAGCATAGGTAAATCCGAAACGTTTACTGAACTCAAAACCGTTACACCTGAAGTATCGAAACAATGGATTGCGCAATTGCGGGAGTTGGGTTGTAAAAAAGTAATTATTGGTTGAAAATGAATCATAAATTCGGACTTCAATTGTACAGTCTGCGCAACCAACTGAGTATCAACTTCGACAAAACTTTAGAAAAAGTTGCATATATTGGTTACAAAGGCGTTGAATTAGCTGGCTTACATGGTCAAAAGCCCGAGCATATTGCCGTATTACTTCAAAATTTGAATCTTAAGTTGATTGCAATGCACTGCGATGTGCTTACTGCTGATGGTTTAAAACAGTCCTTGGATGATGCAGATGCTTTAAAGTGCAATAATTTGATTTGTCCGTGGGTTGCACCAGATACCTTTAAAAGCCAAAAAGATATTCGCCTTTTTGCCGAAAAACTAAATAAGGCAAATCAACAAATCAAAGCACAAGGCAAAAACTTGCTTTACCACAACCACGAATTTGAATTTCAATGGCTAAATGGTGAAAGTGCCTTTGATCTATTTGTTGCACAACTCGATACAACAATATATTTAGAAATTGACGTCTATCTTGTAGCTGTTGGTGGTGCAAATCCCGTCGAGCTACTTCAAAATTTCACCAATCGTATTAAAATGTTGCACATCAAAGATGGAGCAATTTTACCCTCAAACCCCAATACCGCTATCGGTGATGGAACAATGAATTACTCTGCAATATTTACAGCTTTGCCACTCACGGTAGACTGGCTAATCGTTGAGTTGGAAGATTGTGACACTGATAGGCTCAAAGCTATTCGAAAAAGTGTGGGATATTGTCAAAGTCTGATAAGAATGAAAGTATAATTCGTGAAGACATTATTTTAAATACCCTTGTCATGAAAAGAATAAAAAAACTTTTCAGATAATTGTTGACTCTATTTATTCTACTTTACTAAATTAAAAACAAAGCAAATCTTTATAAGAATTGAACCACAAAAGAACACAAAAGGCAACAAAAGTAAGAATTTTCAATATTGAAAATTCTCTTTAGTGAGCTTTGATACTAATTTTTTCTTCTTTTGTGTCTCTTTTGTGGTTGAAAATTTTATAATGGTAAAGTAGAATTAATCAAACACTTAACGAAAAGCATTTCCGAAAAGTGTATTAGTGTAAATCTCTACAAAAAAACTTTTCAACAGCACGGTTTTTTAATACTTTTAATAGCTGCTTTCTCGTACAAAATCGTTTACTTTGTCCTTTATGAAAGCAGAAATTCTCGATAAACTTCAGGTACTTGCAGAATCAGCAAAATACGATGTTTCGTGCGCTTCAAGTGGCACAACGCGTAAAAGCACACCCGGCAGCATTGGTAGTACCTCAGGATGGGGTATTTGTCATAGTTTTACCGAGGATGGACGATGCGTTTCGCTGCTAAAGATAATGCTTACAAATAACTGTATTTACGATTGTGCTTACTGTATTAATCGCAGGACTAATGATTTGAAAAGAGCAACTTTTTCGGTAAGTGAATTGGTGGAACTAACCATAGAGTTTTATCGAAGGAATTATATCGAAGGACTGTTTTTGAGTTCGGGCGTGGTCAATAATCCCGATTACACTATGGAGCGCATGGTACGAGTAGTGAAAGACCTGCGCACAATACATCGATTTAACGGCTACATACACATGAAAAGCATACCCGGCGCAAGTCAGCAATTGGTACACGAGGCGGGTTTGTACTCCGACCGACTGAGTGTGAACATTGAAATTGCGAATGAACAAAACCTGAAAATGCTGGCTCCTGAGAAAGACCACGAAAGTGTTTATAAGCCAATGCTTTATATTCAGCAAGGTGTATTACAAAATGCTGAAGATCGTCATAAATTTCCTTCGACACCACGTTTCGCACCTGCCGGACAAAGTACACAAATGATAATTGGAGCTTCCAACGAATCGGATAAACAAATTCTCAATACTTCGGTGGCACTGTACAACCGCCCAAGTATGAAACGTGTATATTATTCGGGATATATTCCTGTAAATGCTTACGACAATAGATTGCCAGCTTTGAAACAAGCACCTCTTGTGCGCGAAAATCGACTTTATCAGGCCGATTGGTTGTTGCGTTTTTACGAATTTAAGGTAGATGAAATTGTGGACGATAGATTTCCTGATTTAGATTTGGAAATCGACCCGAAATTGGCATGGGCACTCCGCCATCCCGAGCAATTCCCTATCGACATTAATAAAGCGGATTATAACATGATTTTGCGTATTCCCGGAATTGGTGTAAAATCGGCAAAGTTAGTTGTTGCTTCGCGTCGTTTTACACGGCTCACATCCTACGATTTAAAAAAGATGGGCATTGTGATGAAAAAAGCACAATATTTTATTACCTGCAATGAGTTGACAAGCAGTACAATAAGTAACACCTCGCCTGAATATATTCGCAAATTGCTTACGAGCAAAAAAACACCAAAAGGCAAAGACAACCAAAATCAGTTAATGCTTCAATTTGATTGATATAATATGATAGTTTTTCACTACGACAAAACATTGGAGGGATTAATGTCTGCTTTATACGACGCTTATAACCGGAAAACTTTTCCAGATAGCTTGTTAGCGTTCAACGAGCAAGAACCTTTGTTTGTAACTGAAAGTCATATTGTGATAACAGACAATCTCAATTCGGCTCGTGTGTGGAAAGGATTGGAGAAAAAGCTACATGCTAATACGCTGAATATGCTTACCTGCGTTTGGTTGTCAGAATTGGCGGGCAGCGACGAACTTATTTTCAGATACGCTAAGAAAGTTTTTGACAGCAAACATTCTATTGAAATGAATTTTGCAGATGTGGATGTATTGCAAATGAAAAAAACTGCTCAAAAAGTTAACCACGAAAGACATCGTTTAATTGAATTTGTTCGTTTTCAGAAAGCTGCCGATGATATATATTTTGCTCCTGTTTCGCCGGACCACAATTGTTTAGCACTCACAATCAATCATTTTAAAGACCGTTTTAGAGATCAAAAGTGGATAATTTACGATACTCGGCGAAACTACGGCTTCTATTACGACCTAAAAAAAGTTAGCGAAATGACTTTGGATAGCACTGATTTGTTTCCTGAGGGAAAATTGGATGAAAAACTGATGGCGGAAGATGAAAAAATATTTCAAGATTTATGGCGTGGTTATTTCAAGGCTATAACCATAAAAGAACGTATCAACCCAAAACTTCATCGCCAGCATTTACCCCAAAGATATTGGAAATACCTGACCGAAAAACAGTGACTTATTTTCTTTCAATATTTACATCTACCTATATTATGAGTTTTTCACCTTCAAATATTATTTGCGTACTTTGCGTTTTGTAAAGAAATTGAACCATTTACGCACAATTTATTTACGAATCAATTTATTGCCTGTTACATACACCACTATAGGGGCAATACTCGCATGGTTTAAGGCTTGTAGTTTGTACAAATGCTTTTTCCGGATTAAAAATATCTTCCAAACAGGCACTTAAATGAGTTTGGAATTCTTCTTCGTACTGTTCAAAATTATCAATAATAATATTTGTTTTGGAATCGGGTTTCAGGTGCATTTCTGTCGAGAAATCATCTCTAAAAATATTCCGCATATAATAAATGCCTGGAACTATGATTTTGTCTCTAGCTTCAGCTTTATAAAGTATGCCGTATAAAAATGTTTGGAGAACGTATTTTGGTCTTTTTTCATTATTATGTTGAAAAACTTCTTCCCAATTTCTAAAATCCAGGTTCCCACCACCGGTTTTGTAATCTAATATTCTGATTTTATTCTCTTTTTCGTCAATTCTATCAATAAATCCTTTGATATTTACATTTCCATACGAAATTGGGAATTGTATTTTGCATTTTAATTCAGAATCAATATAACGAAAAGGGGCATATTTTTTGTCGGTTTTTAATATCTGGATAATATATTTTCGTAGTACCCTGGCTATTAAAAGGTTATTGCCTTCCAATGCATCATTTTCTTTGCTTTTCTTTTTGAAATACTTATCGGCAAAAGCGATTCTTATTTGATTATCAATGTTTAAACTATTGGCAATAAGCTGATCAAAATCATCCGATTGCATTATTTTTCCTTTGTATGGTTTGTAAATATTATCCATTGTTGCGTGGAAAAGATTACCAAACATATTTTCCTCTATGGTTTCTTTTACTTCATCTACATGTTCAACCTCTTCAACCTGAGTAAGATAAAATTGTAATGGACAATCGATATAGCTTTTTATTGAACTGGCCGAAAGTGATTTGTGATCGTCTTCATTGCTTAAAAATTTTGCCAGTTTTTTCATTACTTCCTGGGTTTTCTCTATTTGAATATTCCCCGTATTAGCAAAAGAAATATCGTACGAAACTGTTTTATGTTTGATATTTACACCATAATGATAATTCAATTGATGTATAAACCTGCTTACTTCACCGGTTTGAACACCTTCGGTACGCGAATCGTAAATAAGGAAGATATTCTTTGCATGATGTATCAGTCGATAAAAATTATAGGATGTTATGGCATCCTGATGTTCGTAAGTGGGAAGGCCAAAACCACGCCGCAAGTTATAAGGTATAAAACTATTTGAAGCACTTTTTTTAGGATAAACGCCTTCGTTGAATGATGTGATTATAATATTCTCGAAATCAAGCCCCCTGGTTTCCAAAACACCCATAATTTGAAGTCCATCAAGTGGTTCGCCAATAAATGGTATCGAAATTCCGGTTGTTAATTGTCGGATAAGTTTAATTAATGTGTCTAAATTCATGTCAATATCTTGTGGCATGGAATTCATTATATCAATCATTCTATTGATAGTAATATAATATTGATAAAATATGTCATTTTCAATATTATTATTGGATTCAATTATTTTCCATTCCTTTTGTAAACAGCTAATAATATTCAGCAAGTAGTCTAAAAAATTGTCAACATTTACATTGGGTTCAAAAATCCTTTCCAACAATTCATGTTTTTTTAGTTCGTTGGAGTTAACATATATCCAATTATTAATAACCATTTTTTGGCTAATAATTTTAGAAACATCGCCTGTAATAAACGAAACATATTGATGATTGAGGATGTTGGATACAGATTGATGATAAAAAGTAGTATTAAATTCGTTTGTTTTTACCCTTTTTCGGAGTTCAAAAATATGCTCTATTAAGCCCGAAATTGGTGTAGCATTGAGCGGAAAGCCCATCGTAACATTCACTTTTTCAATTTGTTCGGGTAATGAATAGAGTAGGGGAATTAGTAAATTTTCGTCTGGTAAAATTACGGATGTGTCTATCCAATTTTGTTTTGTCTCGTTTTTTGGATATATCTTATCGAGAATAGCATAAGTTTGTTTGCTTTGTCCTATAGCAGATGAAACGGCAATTAACTCTATTTTTTTGTCGTGTAGCGATTCAATAATTGGATTAATAATCAATTGCGAAGGAAAAAAATGTGTGTTTTCAGCATAAAATAGCGATGCCGGATTGTCAGCATCACGCAGCTCTTCCGCTTCATAGTCCCAGTAAAAATCAGCCTGATTGCGCTTCTGCAATTCTGCCATTAAAGTGCGTTCGCAAGGATTTAGGGCATTGAACCCGATAAAAACAAACTTTTTGTTGTAAAATTCAGGAATATCTTCTTTTGAATGTAGCCGAGTAGCAACATCTCGACAAATCATGGCTTCGGTGGCTGTGTTTTCAGCTAAAAGTTCTGCTCTGAATTGTTCGTAAATAGGCAGTAGAATTTTCCATGTAGCAATAAATTCTTCCTGAGTTTTACCTTCGACTACCGGTATAAAGTTTTTCCAAAATTGCTGAATTGCTTCTATCTGCTTCTCAGTGAATACATTAAATAAACGGTCTATTTCTTTGAGTTCAGTTACATTTGTAAAAAGTTGTTTGACATCTACCAGGTATTTATCCACATCTTCGAAGTCGGAAAGTAGCATTTCGCCCCAAAAAACAAAGGAATCAAAAGTTTCATCGCTATCGCTCTGTTCTTTAAATATGCGATACAATCGAAAAAGCATACTTAACCTATCGGCTGTTTGACAGCTTGATCCTAAGGAAAAACATTCGTTGATAGTAATTATTTCGGGTGAGAATATGGGTTTGTTGGCAATGTTTGATATATAACGTTGAAAAAATATACCGGCTCTTCGGTTGGGGAAAACAAAAGTAAAATTGCTTATATCCGATTGATATGCAGTGAAATAGGCTTGAGCTATGCGGTATAGAAATGAATTCATAATTTGATGCGTGCTTTGATTACAAGAGAACGCTAAATTACAAAATTTTATTCAATCGCTAATATTTATTTTAAAAATTGATTTAGTTAAGTGTCTTTTATTGACTTTTTGTTTTGATTATTATTTCAAATTAAATTCGAATGCTGATTTTCAATTTTTCTTTTTCAATTTTATTTTTTTAATATTAATTTTTTTTGTCTCGAAAATATTAGTTTCTATACGAATGTACATAATTTAACTAAGTGTGAATTTAAGATAGGTATAAGCTAAAACTCTTAAACTTAAACTATAAATTTTAACTGACAATACTTTAATTTTTTTTAATATGTATTGCTTTGAAGTTCAATTATATATCAATTCTTCTTTGTGCGTAAAAAAATCATTACAACAGCTGAAGTAACTATTCCCATAATCAAAGCACCAATCAAACCTTGAATGAGGTAGTTTTCAAAATTGAAGGTAGCCTCTGCTTCTTCCATTGTTTTGAAATTTCCTGTTTCAATTGAGTGATTTATAATGTTTGTAAAGTACTCAGGAGAAATTATATAGGAAGTAATCCACTGTGTTATTGGACTTAATAATGCAATTATGACTGATATAATAATACCGGTTATTAAACCTTGATTGTATGACATTTTACCGCCATAAAAGTTTTTCTTTTTGTCATTCAATGCCATTACCATGACCCAGATTGCCGGAATTGCATACAAATTGGTCAAGTATTGGTGATATTGGATATATATGCTATGTAGACCTCCAATTTTCTCAAATAGCATCCAAAGTAAACCCACTATCGAAAAAATAATTGCCCACTTAATTTCAATTTTAAGGTTTTTCATCATATCTTGATTTTAAAAAATGAATAGTTTCTTTCATTAAATTTTTAAGTACATTTTGGTCAATATCAGATAGTTTCTTGATGTAAATACATGCTTTACCCATTTTATATTTACCCAAATCGTTTAATAATTCCGTTCCTTGACCCACATAAACATAGAGTGAAATGGCAGCTTTACGCGGCGAAAAACCAACCAGAGGCGAATCGCCTTCTTGTCTGCATTTTTCATATTTGTAATGATAGCTACCAAAACCAATAATTGAACTACCCCACATTTTGGGTTCGCAACCTGTAAAATCTTGCATCAGATTAATAAGCTCAAAACTATCAATCCGCTTTTGTTCGGTATCTGCAAAAGCATTAATAAAATCTATTACATCAGCATTTGTTTGTTTTGTTTTTATTTCTGCCATAAAATTTTTTAAAAGTATTATTTATGTGAATAATATCCGTTAAATTCAGCTTTTATTATCTAGCATTTATATTTATCATTCAAACTTTCTCCATTCATAATTTTTTCTTTGTATTTTTCAATTCTCGATATTCTTGTTTCAGATTGTTTTGGTTGCGAAAAATAAATGATATAAGCTCTTTGTTTGCCGGGTGTTAAAGCATAAAATGCTGTTTTAAATACAGGTAGTTCGATAAAAATATTCTCAAGTTCCTCGGGTACAGGTTCTAAATTCTTTTTAAAAGTTACTTTTGCTCCGTTTCTTTCAAGTTCTATAGCTTCAACTATATATGCTTTTATATATTCTAATATGCTCATTATCTGATTAGTATCAGTAAATTTCAATGTCCGAACTGATTGAGAACTTTCGCCATGTTTTTGAAGCAGGTTGTAAGTATCTTTTAATAATGCCCCTTTAAAAAAACCAATACAACAGTAGTCCTTAAACGCA
>CAMBSB010000201.1 GCA_945870155.1 Paludibacter jiangxiensis
CTTTCGGTGGAAGGTTCGTTGCAAGCCATGTTATTTACCATTTCACACAATAAAATGATAGATATATTTAGGGCTCAGATAAATAAGGTTGAGTTCGAAGATTATATTGAGTTTGCAGAAAATGCTGATTTGAGCGACAATGCCATTGAAAAGAAAATTTATTACGATGATTTTTACAAAGCATTGAAAATATGTAAAAGTCAGTTGCCACATCGTCAAATGGAAATTTTTGAAATGAGCCGTGAGAATGGAGAAAGCATTGAGGAGATTGCGCTTCAGTTGAAAATATCGGAGCAAACAGTTAAAAATCAGCTCACATCCGCTACAAAAACGCTTCGTGAGGAACTTTCGAAATACAACTTCTTATACCTTATACTTTTTGAAATATGTTTTATAGCATAAAAAACGGAATGGTACTAAAACACAAAGTAAACGTGTAACAGATAACAGAACAAAAAATGGAAAACTACATTAAAATAATTTATAAAAAATTTTTGTACGGAACAATCCGCAAAGATGAGTTTATGGAAATGCGCCATGACCTTAACCTTGCAACTAAATTGGATCTTAAAAATTTGTTAGAGGAAGAATGGAATGAAAACTTAGGAGCGGAGGAAATGGATGAAAAAGACAAAAAGGATATTCGCGCCAAGCTAAACTTTTATGTGGAGTATGATAAAAAACGATTATTGCGTAAGCGAATTACCCAGATAGCTGCCATTGCAATTCCTTTTGTATTTATTTTATCAGCTATACTTTACATTTATCAACCAACTGCAAAAGTTGAAAAAGATTTTGTTGTCGTAGTTAAACAAGGCAACAGAGCGCAAGTAACTTTACCCGATCAATCGAAAGTATGGATGAACTCCAACAGTAAATTGGTGTATCGAACGGGCGAAAACAATACGCGTGAGGTAAAATTAATAGGCGAAGCTTTTTTCAAAGTTTTTAAAGATAAGAGCAGACCATTTATTGTTTCGGCTAATAATATACACGTGGAAGTGCTGGGAACTTCGTTTAATGTAAAATCCAGATTGGGTTCGGATATTATAGAGACATCACTTGTAGAAGGAAGTATAAAGTTAACGGGCTCCGAATTGTCGCAGGATTATTATTTAAAACCCAACCAGAAGGCCATTTATTCAAACTCATTAAAGAGTTTAAAGATTGAAGCTACTGATAATGAGGTGGAAACTGCATGGAAAGATAACAAGCTTCAGTTTAAATCGGAACGCTTTGGCAACGTGGTAAAGCGTTTGGAAGAATGGTATGGAGTTAAAATTATATCCAAATGTCCGAATATAGAAAATGACCTGATAAGCGGTGCGTTTAAAGGCGAGAGTTTGGAAACTGTTTTGGAAACCTTTGCTATTCAATATAATATAAAATACAATAATCAAGGCGATACGGTGGTGGTTTTGTATAATTAATGGTTTGTTTCGTGTTTCAAGTTTCGCGTTTCAGGTTATAAGATATTTATTAATAATACTATAAAATAATCATAAGAATGAAGATTTCATTTAAAAGAACAGACTTGTTTAGGGTCGGGTTGCTTTCAATTTTATTTTTGATGGGCAGCGTGTTACATGCCCAAAACCAAAAAATATCGTTGCAAATACGAAATGCAACCGTCAAGGATTTAATTAAGCAAATTGAATCCAAAACGAACTACACGGTGGTTTACAGAGATATTTTGGTTGACGACAAAAAGGACATAAGCATAAACGAAGAAAACAAACCTTTGATTGATGTGCTTAAAACAGCACTTTCGCCCAAAGGCTTACAGGTTGTGTTTAACAACAATACAATTATAATTACAAAAAAAAACGCCGAACCGCAAATAACTACTAAAACCAAAATAGTTTCGGGTGTGGTACTCGACGAAAAAGGACAACCTGTTATTGGTGCAAGCGTAATCATCCCCGGAACAACTATTGGTGTAGCTACTGATATTAATGGACGCTTTATGTTGGAAGCACCTTCGAATGCCAAGTTACGCATCAGTTATATTGGGTACGATGCAAAAGAAGAGTTTTTAAATACAAGCTCTGATTTAAAAATAAAGTTAGAACCTACTCCACAAGTTTTGACCGAGTTAGTAATTACCGCACAGGCTATTGGGCAAAAAAATGCCATTCGCCAACAAATTTTCTCAAATACCATAAAAAACGTTGTAGCTTCCGATAGATTGCAGGAAAATCCAGATGCTAATGCAACCGAGGCTATCGGTCGGTTACCGGGTGTATCGGTGCAGCGAAGTGGTGGTGAAGGAACCGGGTTGGTGATACGTGGGTTAGAGCCAAAATACACCTCAGTTACGTTGAATGGTGTTTTAATGCCATCCTCGGCAGGTGCAAATCGCGAAACAAATATTTCAGGGATTTCGCAGTATGTGTTGCAGGGTGTGGAGGTTTACAAATCGCTAACGGCTGATATGGAAGCCAATTCGGTGGCAGGAACGGTCAACCTGAAATTGAGGGAAACAGATAAGGGATTTCGCTCCAACGTGATGGCACAATTGGGGTATAATAATATGAATAATTATTATGGCAATTATAAATTTCAGGGCGAAGTCAGCAATCGTTTTTTAGACAATAAGTTAGGAGTTTTCTTTTCGGCTAATGCCGAGAAAGTAAATCGTAGCACACAAACACAAAGTTCTAGCTATAGTCTTTATAGCTCTGATATTAATGACGGTTTTTTAATTGATGGCGTTGGTTTGAATTATATTCAGAAAACAAAATACAGACAATCGGCCATGTTATCATTCGATTATAAATTATCGACTACCACCACATTAAATTTATATGGACTTTATTCCTACACCAAAGATGATAGTGAATCTGAGTCAAAAAGTTTTACTGCTTCTGATCCTGGTAAAGAAAGTGTGACTTTATACTCGTCGCCGAATATAAATTCGAACACCTTTCAGTCGGCTTTAAGTGGACTAACCAAACTCGATTTTTTGAATATGGAGATAGATTATGGCGTGGCTTTCTCTCAAATATTATCCGATAATCCACAATCCCGTAGTTGGAATCTTTTCTATGATAGAGATTTTACAAGTACCAAATTCACCCAAGATCTACGCAAATTAAGTAATCCCGAAGATGTTGTTGCAGTATATGATGCGGCTTCTCCCAATGATAGTACCTTGCTTCTCTCATCAATAGGACAGACTAAAAGTAGTTTTACCGAAAAAAATATGACTTCCTATCTTAACTTTAAAATTCCATTCAAAATAGGGGAGTTTATTGCCGGAAATGTAAAGTTTGGTGGTACCTACCGCAATAAAACAAGATTACAAGATGTACTTTCGGGAGCACAAGGGCTTTTAAATAATCGTGGGCAACAATTACTGCTTGATGAGCTTAGTTGGTTACGCATTGGAGGACTTCAACTTAAAGGTATTTCGGCTCAAGGTTTGCAAGACTTTCAGGTCAATAATTTTATGGATGGACAGTATAATTTTGGAGCGTATTACGATTTTAATAAGTTGAATCAAATTACTGATACTTGGTCAAGTGTTTCCGAAAGCTATTATGCTCAGGGGGAGAATGTGTATCTGCCTGTATTTGGACAAAAAAGTCAAATTGGATTTTATCAAGATATTTTAGGTTCAATTATAAACGATCAGGATATTGTTGAAAATTACGGAGCTGGATATTTAATGACCGAAGTCAATTTTGGGAAATGGGTGATGTTTTTGCCGGGTGTGCGTTACGAAACAACCAATGCAACAATGAAAGGTTTTTACGCTGTACAGCCAACTGTACCGGGTGCAATTTATGAAGCTATTCCCGGAGATGTTACTTCTGCCACCCGAAGTGATCAGTTTTTATTGCCTATGATGCATCTGAGAATTAAACCAACCAACTGGTTTTATACCCATATTGCCTATACCCAAACGCTTAATCGTCCGGATTATAATGCCATATCACCCAATACTTGGGTTTACACTGGTTTTCGACCATTCCAGTACATCTCCAGTCGACCTGATATCAGGGCAGAACATTGGACCAATTACGATGTGCAAATGACTGTTTACGGACCAAAAATCGGACTTTTTTCGGTAAGTGGGTTTTATAAAACGGTACAGGATAAAATTTGGAACAGAAGCTATAAACGCTTAAAAGGTGATCCGATTATTGAGCCATTTCCGGATGCTGAATTGGTCAATGTTTCGCAGCCCGAGAATCATCAGTACCCAATTTATTTGAAAGGTGTAGAAGTTGAATTGCAAACTTCGTTTTGGTATTTGCCAAAACCATTCTCTTATTTAACTTTTTCTACCAATTATACTTATACCGAGTCGCAAACACAAAATCCGTACAGTTACATAAAAAATATAATCCCTGCAGGTGGCGGAAGACCGATTGCAACTCGAATAGATTCAACCACAACCAGTGTAATGTTATTTCAACCCAAACATATTTTAAATTTATCGTTGGGATACAATCGAAAAGGATTAAATCTATGGTTGTCGTATCAATATAATGGTTTGATTTACACTTCGCAAAGCCAGCAGCTGAAAGAGTTAGATGCCCTTAAAGAATTTTATAACCGTTGGGATTTACAGATTTCTCAAAAACTTTCGGGGAAACTGAAAGGACTCGAAATTTTAGCCAATATAGCTAATCTCAGTAATTTTACTGAATCTGCCCGATTACTAGGAGATCCACGACCCACCTATATGGAAAAATATGGCTGGACTACCGACTTAGGAATTCGATATAAATTTCAATAGTAACAATTTATTTTATAACCTTTTAAATACAAAAAATGAATACGAAAATTACAATTGCATTAACAGCATTGCTGTTATTTATTAGTCAGTTTACAATGTCGCAAAGCGTATTGGTGGTTGAACCGGGTATTGGTACGCTTAACCAAGCCATCAAAACCTATGGCGGAACTCGAATATACCAACTTAAAGCAGGTGAATGGTATCAATTAAATGCTATAGTGGAAAATGTAGGATATCATCTTCAGATTATTGGACAAGAGCCAGCTGTAAAAGGTGGAATGCCTGCTACTTTACAGACTGGTACCGATGCCGCTGGAGCTGTGTTTAACCAAATGTTTGATGCTAAAGGTGACATAACCATTAAAAATGTGTATGTTATGAATGCCGATTTGCTCGGTATTTCGGGCTTTTTGTTCTTATCAAACTCCAAAACGGAGGGCAGAACCATTATAGACCGTTGTATTATTGATCCTGTAGGTAGCCCAAATGGGGTAGCAGTAGCAGGCGGAAAATCAAAAATATACTTTACTAATAATATCTGTAACAGACATGGACACCAACTAAGTCCGAATGATGGATTTATGTTTATTACTGATAATGCTTCCGGTTTTGGATTTGATACGCTTTTGGTTCAAAACAATACTTTTATATGCATGGGAACAGGTATGTTAAGCGACGGATTTAACAAAAGCAAGAATAATTTCAGCAAATGGGATCATAATACTTTTGTGATTCAGAAAAGTCAAATTGATTGGTCGTGTTGGGAAAAAGAATATTATTGGACTAATAATTTGATGTTTGATTCGCAAACACAACCGTGGAGTCCTACATGGAATCCGATGCCAGGAGCGGATAAAGGCAAACCATTAGCCGGCTTGGTATATGCCGATACAATTCCAAACGATGTATTGCCTTCACAAACCATTCAGTTTGTAGAATACAATATGCATTACCGAAATCCGAAATTCTATACCATGCTAAACGATCTCAATGTGCAGGGAAAGAAAGATGGAAAGATAACCATTAATTATATGCCTTTGGTATGGCCGATTGACTCAATTAACAAATCGAGAGAAACAGAAATGTTTTCAAATCACTCATCATTTCCATTCTGGAGATATGGAAATACGACCAACAATATTGACCCGCAATGGGTTGACTCACGTATTTACACTATGTCAAACAAATATGCCGATTGGACAAAATATGCTACTCAAATTCATGCCATGAGTTATCCTTCAGGAAATTTTCCACCTGCTTCAGCTTGGCCTCAGTACTTTTGGGATCCGGATGGCGACGTTTCTAACAATTTAACTTGGCCATTATTCAATGGCGTTTATACCAATCCTGCTCTGTTAATTGGTTCCATCGAAGGTTTACCGCTGGGTGATTTAAACTGGTATCCCGAGTCAAAAGCCTTGTGGGCAAAAAATAAGTCAAGAATTGATGATCACATGAGATCAGCAATTGAGGGTAAGATTAATATGCTTACAGGAGTAAAATCGATTAACTTGTCGGACATTAAAACATCGTGTTACCCGAACCCATTTAGCAATGAACTCACTGTTTCATATACCGTAAAAAATAATGCTGATGTGAAATTGACAATTCTTACCTTGAATGGACAAACGGTTACAGAATTGGTGAATCGACCTCAGTCCGAAGGTGATTACACTGCTAAATGGAATGGAACAAACGCCGAAGGTGCTTCTGTGTCAAATGGAATTTATCTTTACCGACTTCAGATTGGCAACGAAGTAGCGAGTTCTCGTATCGTAAAAATAAAATAACCAAAAAAATGAGTACCGGAAGATACTTTATTGCGAGCATCTTCCGGTTTTTTTTTACAAGTATTTTTAGAAACATTTAATAAATGAATTCACGCGAAAGAGTTTTAGGAGCATTTAACAGGACAGGTTTCGACCGTATTCCGGTCAAGCACGAAGGTACCCCCGAAGTAAACAAAATGATTATGGATCATTTTGGCTTAACAAATATGGAGCAATTGCTGCAATTAGTGGGCGATGATTTCAGGTATGTAGAACCTATATATATTGGTAAAGAACTTCGTCATTTTCCCGATGGAAGTATCGAAGGATACTGGGGCGAACATTATAAATATACCGAGTTTGAAGGCGGCAGGTATTTAGAATCTTGTTATCTACCCTTTGCCAATATTACTTCCGTCGAAGAATTAGATAAATCGCAATTTCCAACGGCTGCATGGTTCGATTATTCAACCATTAAAGAACAATGCCAGAAAATTAGTGAACAGGGTTTTGCAATTTGTTATGGAACTGCCGGTGATATGGATTTTATAAACAGTATTGCCAGAGCCAGAGGCACTGAACAAGTGCTAATTGACTTAATTACGGACGATCCTGTTTATTTGGAAATTATGGATGCTCGCTTTCAGTTTTATTATGATATGCACGAATGTGTATTGAAAGCTGCCGAAGGATTGATTGACTTTACCCACATTGGCGAAGATTTAGGAACGCAAACATCGCAAGTAATTGATTTCGATATTTTTGACCGACATTTTGCACCAAAGTTTAAGAAGTATTTTGAGATGGTTCATAGCTATGGAGCCAAAACCATGATGCACATGTGTGGCTGTGTGAGGGCTTTTTTGCCCCGATTAATTGAGTTGGGATTGGATGTGTATGATGTGGTTCAGCCAACTACCCCCGAAATGGATATTGCAGTATTGCAAAATGATTTTGGCAAAGGTATTTTTTATTGCGGTAGCATTTGCGTACAATCCACTTTGGCTTTTGGCAGTGTGGACGATGTGGTGAAGGAAGTTGAACGCCGTAAACAATTATTTTCGCAAGGTGGGCTTTTTCTTGGACCATCACATGCTATTCAGGTGGGAACTCCTCTCGAAAATATCATAGCCATGTACAAAACAGCCGGAAGTTTATCGGAAGTTAATGATTCAATACTTTCAATAGAAACAGAAAAGAATGATGATGAAGTGAATATGTCGAAACTTTTTTGATAAAACAATACTCGTGAAAAACATGACACTATGGATACAGTAAGTTTATCGTTCGGTTTATTATTAAGTCTGGTATCAGGAGCTTTTCTGGGCACTTTTGCATGGCCAATGAAGAAAATGGACACCTGGCATTGGGAAAACATTTGGATTATGTATTCCTTCTGTGGGTTAATTTTGCTCCCTTGGGTATGGGCATTTCTTACGGTTCCAAATTTATTGTCAATTTACGATGCTGTTCCATTTTCGGTTTTAGTAACAGTTTTTCTTTTTGGTGCAGGCTGGGGACTTTCCAGTATTGGTTTTGGAATTGGTTTAAATACGCTAGGGATAGCACTTGGTACGGCAATAGTTTTAGGGTTAATTAATGCTATCGGTACTATACTTCCTATTCTTATTTTCAATCCGGAAGCCATATTAACTCGAACAGGAATTTTTATTTCAACGGGAGTTAGTATTATGCTAGTTGGAATTGTGTTTTGTGCATTAGCTGGTTTGCAAAAAGAAAAGGCATTACAAGTTGTAACAAAATCGGATGACAACAAAAGAAAATTCACTAAAGGACTCATTATTTGTATTCTTGCGGGACTTTTAGGGGCTATGTTCAATTTTGCACTTCTTGCCGGCAAACCGATGGAAGCTTTGGCTGTTGAAAATGGTGCTTCAACACTGAATGCTGCAAATCCAACCTGGTGTATCTCCCTATTTGGAGGTTTTATTATTAGTCTTATTTATTGTGTTTACTTGTTTCGGAAGAATAGCACATGGAATCTTTTCAAGAAAAGTGGAACAAATAAATATTGGGTATTTACTTTTATTATGGGCGTTATGTGGTTTGGAGGCATTGCACTTTACGGAACAGCAGTAATGAATCTTGGCAATTTCGGAGCTTCCATAGGCTGGCCAATAATTCAAAGCATGGCTATTTTAAGTGGTAATGTAGTAGGTGTCTTTTCAGGCGAATGGAAAGGTTCAGGGAAAAAACCACTCCAAACTATGTTTGTGGGTTTACTATTATTGGTGATTGGAATTTCGGTCATTTCGTATGCCGGCTCAATATA
>CAMBSB010000202.1 GCA_945870155.1 Paludibacter jiangxiensis
CGACATGTCCATAGCCGAAGACCAGAAAGTGCTATGCAGTCAATCTTTTAGCCCGGAAGTAGATATGTTTAAGAGTCGTAGAATTCGTTTAGCCTGCGACTATATCAACAAAAATTTTGAGAAAAAAATAAAGATCGAAGATATTTCAAACCTGATTGGAATGACCAATTCATCTTTTTGTCATTTCTTTAAAAAACGGACACAAAAATCTTTTGTCGACTATCTGAATGAAGTACGCATCGGACATGCTGCAGTGCAACTGATTGAAACCACCAAAACCATTTCGGAGGTTTGTTACAATTGCGGATTTAATAATGTGTCAAACTTCAACCGCATTTTCCGCGAAAAAAAGAACCTGACACCGAGCGAATTCCGCAAATACAATTTGCAGCAAATAACCAAATATTAAGTTTATTTACTCAAAAATGCTTTTATAAAGTCATCTTTCGATTTTGCAATCGTTTTGTTGTAAAGTGGCTTATAAGCAGTTTGTGTGAAATGGTGTGCCCTGTAAGGTGCAGTAAAAATTATTTTTTTGCTTTTTGACTGATTTAATGAAGCATAAATTGCCGACGAAGGGCATGTCTGATCAATCAAACCAACTTCTACAACCAGCGTTGCTTTGCAATTTTTCAGTGCATGAGCGGCATCGAAATAAGGAACATTGGCGAGCATTTTTTCACGATTGTTTGCTGTCGAAAACAGATAAGGCCAACTTCCTTTGCGACCAACCAAAGTACCACCCCAATCGCACATGGCAGGCACAGTAGCTACCACCGCCGAAATTCGTTTATCGAGTCCGGCGGCAATGAGCGATTGTCCTCCACCCTGACTTTCGCCTAAAACCAATATGCGTTTTCCATCCCACTCGGGCTGTTTGGTCATGTAGTCGATAGTGCGCAGCAGCCGTAAATACATTCCCAAAAAATACGATCGATCTTTGTTTTCGGCACCAATTTGCGGATAGTTTTTCAGGTCGTAGTTTTCCAGGTCGGCATAATACGATTCGGGCTGCCCATTGAGCATGCCGTGTGCATTCAGATCGAAACAGAGTGCTCCTTTTCCCATAGTGGCATAGCGTAATGCATTTCCGGGTTCGGAACGGCACCAATCGCCTTTTACTCCTGCGGCGTGGAAATAAATCACTATCGGCAAAGAACGGGGTTTTGCATTTTGTGGTTTTGCAAAGTATCCACGCGCGGGTTTTGATGCCGTGCTATTCAGCTCTATATCGTAACAACTATAACCGTTATTAGGCACTGATACGAATTTCTGTACCAACTGAAACGGCAAAAGACGTTGATTTTTTATCTGATTTTCCCAAAAAAGGTCAAAATCTTTCGGACGTTGCGTGCCGGGTATAAATTTATCGGTGTTGCATATTAAACCAATGCTGCCCGATTCATTTGTCGACGCCACTTCGAAAACCAGCGTACCTGTTTTATCAAGTGTTTTTTCGAAAACGACCATTGAATCGCCCGTATATGTATGCTTTTTGGTAGACCATTTTGTGAAATCGGTCTGAATTTTCACGGTTATCGAATCCGTTGACTTATCCTGCAAAAATGCTACAATCCGAACTTTGTCCCCCGATTTATAAATCCCGTTTTCGTGATTTTGAAACAGAATTATTTGTTGCGATTGTGCCGCAAAAACAGTTAAAACAAAAAGTAAAACCAAAAGCCTCTGAACAGTCCGAATCATAACGAATAATATTAAGAATTAGCGACAAATATACAAAAAAGGGCAGTACCATATGACTAATTAGCTTTTAAAAAATTACCTTCTGCACACAACTTGCCTCTTTAGAACTGATTCTGACTATACAAATGCCTTTTCGGACAATGTTTAATTTGAATTTTGCTTCACCTACAACAGATGCCGAAGCTACACAGATTCCCGATATATTGAATATCTCGATGCGATAATTTGGGATTTGAGAATCAATACAAAGCCAACCATTATCACTGTAGATTTTTGCATTTATCTGCGATGATTTGCTTATACCTGAGACTGGATTTCCGACAATGGGTAAAGGGTCGTTGTTCAGAATAACATCATCTATATAGTACGACTGTGAAATACCCGTATTAGCAACACGCTCTGGCATCACAAAGAAACTATTCCAAATTATACCTGAGGGATTTGAAGTACCCAAATCGAATACGAAGTCAACCCATTTTTCTTTTTCAAGTAAAGCCATTGTATTCACCGGAGCTGTAATTTCTTTTTCGTTAGCACTCAATCCTGTGCTTGGTTCAATCAGCTTAATGCTGGCGTTGTTTGCTGTATTTATTGTAGCGGGTCGAAGTAATTTTATATGCAGATACCTATAACCTGGAATAGCAAACAATTCGTTTAGCACTTTTGCGCCCGAATAATTATTTGTTGGGTTATTACGCGTTATCATCAACACATTATTACTCGGGTTTATTGTGTTTCGCAAAGGATTTGACACCCGTGACACAACCGACTGACTCATTTGCGACCATGCTAAGTTCGGACCTTCAAAATCATCGAGAAGCTCTGCATCATTCACCAACTTTCGAGTAGTTATCGAGTATGCTACAGATGCACCTGACTCTACATTAGTCGGATTTACGCCTACAACTTTCAGTTGATAGTTGGTAGCTTGCGTTAAGTTTGTAAGCTGCACCGAATTGCTTTGTGATGTTGCTAATAGTTCACTTCCGTTCAATATTTTGTACGAAACAGCATTGGCAAGCGCATCCCAGTTTAACTTTACGGACGATGCTGAACGATACTGAACAGATAGATTTACAGGGGAAGAAGCCTTAAAAATATTATCGCCTACACTTCCTCCTGCGTATTTCGACAACATAAAATTATCGAAATAAAAAACATCGGCAGTGGAATTTGTTACATAATCAGGTATTAATTCTATGGTATTATAGCTTTTGCCATATTGCAGTATACCATTTATATCTTTTGAAATATCAACTTCCACATTCTCCCAGGCAGTTGTCTGACTAATCGGACTCATTGGTTTGAATTCAGCTGACGAGTTATCTTTACTGTTTGTAAGTTTTATACGAAAATTGGAAACGACCGAACCTTTGACTGTGAACTTCAGGTAATTGAACATTGCACCACTATTTCCAATGGTGAATTGGTGAGTTTTTGCATTCAGAGCCGGTTTATTTTGAACCGTAGGGTTTATCGTAAATTTTAGTACAGTCTTACTTGGATTTTTAGTGTCTTTAAGCGGATTAGCAATTAGATTTTCGACAACTCCATCGACTGTTGACGAACTATACACATAAGAAAAACCTTCAAAATTATCTAACAATAATTCTTCGGCATTTTCAGCATAAATAGGCAGAAAATCTACCCGTATCATTTCGTTTTTAGAGGCTGGCAAACATATACCAAGCCGTTGAAAGCCGGAGTTCGATCCATTTGTTGTTTTTGGAAAAGTCCTTCCATCTAAGTAAGTAGCAGGAGCAACCTGAAAAGTGGCTGTGTGTGGATATCGGATGACCGCTTTCATTTGTTTTCCGTTGAGTGTTAAGGTGGCTGTACGCGCATCAGTGGACAAACTAATTGCAGCTTTTGTATGTGTGGTCCACCAAACTCTCGAGTTGGAAAATGCAGAATAGTTATCCTGAATTGTTATTATTCTGTGTTGACGGTCGAGGCGGTAGGCTCTTTTATAGGCTGTTACATCGCGCCAATAGCAATAAAGCATATCGTAAACCACAGTACCTGCATTAGCATCTGAATCGAATAATACGGTACGTGGCGAACCCGCTTCGTCCTGCTCTGGTCTATAATCAGGATTGAACACCAGGCAATTTTTCCCTTCAGTTCTTAAGCGATAAAAATGCCATCTGCCTGCAACAGTCGGTGCAACGTTAGCATCGCTGTATGCCGGACGAGTAGCTTCGAAATAGCCCGGATAGGTATAATTATCCGACCCAAGGTTTCCGTTTACCCAAACCTGGCCCAAGGCCTGTATATCAAAAGTGCCAGCATCGAGGTGTCCATGGCTGGCATTGTTGGCACCACCATGTATACCAATATACATTGCATTCGGATCCTGCCAACGCTCTACCATTGAATGTATAGCTATACCGCTGATGTAATTGTCGAGAGCTACTGTTGGTGCAACACCCGAACTGATTTGTGCTGGATTATAATTGAACATATCGAACCATGCCATACGTTTTGAGCCCGCAACAATGTTCTTGTAATATAATTTAGCAAGTGAGGCATCGTTATTGTATTTAGCAAACCAAAGTATGGTATTTGCTATCGAGCTCTTTATACCATCGTCACCCACATTAAGTGAAGCTACCGGCCCTGAAGTGAAAAGAGGAAAATATCCAGTTTTTTTTATGCCTGGGGCATCGGCATATCCGTAGGTTTTACCTAATATTCGCTTCATAATGTCGAATGCTGTAACAGTGTACATCAAACCGTACCCCCAATACATCATTCCTTCCGCACTTTGTCCATCGGGTTCAAAAGCCGAAATGTAATTTTTAAAGCTATTGATTCCACGCGAAGCCACATCACTTAAAAAATCAGGTTCGTTTTCAAACATGGTTAAACACGCCGATACCACACCTCCATTACAGATTCCATTCCAGTTGTTGTTCGTGATATGCCAATTCCAACCTCCTGTACAACCCGTTACCAATCCTTTATATCGTGCTTGAGCAGGCACCAGCAATAATCTTTTAGTTGCTGCATAGAACTGAGCCTTTTGTTCTGCGGTGAGATAATTATTCAACGCATCATACAGCATGGCTACGTTAAAACCAGCAATTCCAGCATCCAAAAAATGCCTGTCGCAATAGTTTGGAGTAGGCGAAACGCCCCAATCAGGGTATGACATTAACTTTTGAGCAACTGCCCATGCTTTGTCGGCATATTTTGTTTGACCTGTAATACGAAATGCAATAACTAACTGAGGAACGAACGAAGAGATAATTTCATGTATTGGACTCACACGTAGGTTTGCTGCATCGAGCTTCCAGTCGGGAATAGTTTTAGTGATAGCAGCGTCAGCATCGGCCTGTATATAAGCCCAAGAGGCAACTGCTACTTCATCGTTAGTAGCAATCAAATCCTTGAATCGTTGCAATTCGGCACTTCCCATAAACAAACGCGGAAAAGTATTGGGTGTCCATGTAGCATTGAAATCGGCTTTTATTTGAGCCGCAGTAGTTGTTATCATCTGCGGACGAGCTAACTGTATACACAGTAATAATAAAAATAGTGTAGTAAGATTTCGCATTTCGTTTAAACAGGATTTAAAACAATAGTCAAAAAAAAAGGGGGAAGCTATTAAAACTAACCACCCCCTATCTTAACCCAAAAAAAACTAAAAAACCACAATTTTTTGAACCTTCACACCTTGTGCACTATGTAGTTTCAGAAAATATACTCCTGATTTTGCGAGTGACAGAATCGTGTTGTTAGCTTGTATTGTCTGAACAATTTTGCCTGTACTATCAAAAATCGTCAATAAACCACTATCGTTTATTTGCAGACTATGTCCATTAATACGAGCAAATGGTGCTGTGCGAAGTTCGTCGATAGCAGTTCCCAAATCTTGTTCGAAGCTGGCTGTAAGTGTAATATTGACCGTTGGAACAAAGGTATACGAGGCCGAAGTGGACACATCGTTTGTGCCATCGCTCCATTTTGTGAATTTATAGCCCGAAGCTGGTGTAGCAGTTACAGTAGCTGCCGAGCCTTTACTTACAGAAACATTTGCCGAAACAGTGCCATTTGTACCAGCAGCTGTTGTTACTGTAACCGGATTATACTCGTAGGCACCCATTTCGATAGTTGTATTAATAACACGGGGACTTCCCATTATATCCGTCGAGGCCATTGACCTTCCATTCGTGTTATTCCAAATTGCAGTTGAATTATAGGGAACAGTTATTCCCGCCTTTGCAGTTGACCCTAAGCCGATTAATGCAGAACCGGCACTTAAGCGCCAGTCTGAAGCTGCAATTTCGGTCATCTTAGTAGCATCGTAACCCTGTATTGCGTTCGGAGCTGCAAAACCGGGGTTTAAAAAATCAGTACCTGTTTTATTTCCATTCGTAGCGAGTATATTATTTGATGGAGGAAGCGTTGCATCACTAAAATAATTATTAAACACATCCTGAAAATCGGTAGTAGCTGAATAAAAACTTGTACGACCTGAAGTAGAAGATGTGTTGTTGTAAAAAATATTATTTGCTATACGTGACCAACGAATATTAGTTCCTACAAAAAGACCACCAACGCCATCTGTTGCATCTGTCGACTTATTATTAGCTACTGTACAGTTTATCATCGTAAAATAAGCATCCCCATTTACAAAAACACCTGCTGCTTTACTGCTGGTAGTGTTATTTGAAATTAAACAATTAATTAATGAACCTGCCTGATTCCAATGGGCATGATTTTTCATAATAGCAGTATGATATTTTACAAAAACAGCCCCTCCGTAACTACCTCCGGAGTTATTACGAAATGTACAATTTTCGAGTACCATGCCAAAACTAATGGCTGCCGACGAGCCATAGGTACCTGTACCTTTTTGGAAAATAATGCCATCTACTTTAGTAACACGCTGAAATACTGGATAACCTACACCATCGCCTGAATATATATGTCTTTTGCTTGCTGCGGCGTCAAATATTGTTTGGTTATTGCTTAAATCCCGGGTATCTGTGGATGCATCGTATCCACCAGTCAGATTTACTCCGTCTTTTAGCTGAATGGCATCGGCAAGCGTAAAGGTTCCTGCTGAAAACCGCACTTCGCCCTTATCGGCATTGGCTGCCACAGCATCCACTATAGACTGTATCTGTGCTGCTCCTGCTGCATCTGTCCAAGAAGATCCATCGCCTGCTCCGGTAGCAGTTGGTTTTACATATTTGGCTACAGGTGTTCCCGTAAATTCAGTCAAAGATACATCGTCTATTAATACACCTCCGTAGTTGGTTACATTGGTGCCGGTAGTGGTAAGTATGGCAATTCCTGCAAATGCTGTTGTAAAGTCAGCTGCAGGAGTCATGGTTTTAAAACCAGCTACATCAAAATAAACGGTATACTGCGTCCAAGTAGCTCCACCACTCAGATACACCGCTTTAGCCATCATTTTCTGGGTCGTAGCTGTATTGTCGCACAAGAATACCGAAACTGTTGTCATTGTATTGCCTGCTGTAGCATCTTTTTTTGCCCAAAAACTAAGCGAATAACGTTTGGTATTATTCAAACCACCATTTATTTTTTGTAACATAACGCAGTTTTTCCAGGCATCGCCTGTAGAGCCTGATGAGAAATCCAATCGGGTGGTTGTAGCATTGTTGTTGATGCGTAAATTCAAACAATTACTACCACTGTATTTATCGGTAGTTGTAATCAATCCGCGCGGTTCGGCAAAATCGGTAGTTTTAAGTACCCACATACCTGCACCCACTGAAGTAGCTGTTGCTGTAGGGTTTGTGGCAACGGTGGTTGTTGGGTTAAAAACTGTAACACGTTTTAAAACACTTGTACTTGATTCTGTAACGGTATAAGTTCCAGGATTTTCAAAACCACCATCGGTAATAAGTTCTTGTGCATTCAGAGCTAAAGCTACAAATGCAACAAGCATTAAAAAAGTAAGTTTTTTCATATTATTCTTGTTTTAAATTTATTAGTTATTTTGTATTAAAACCACATTACAGAAATAAGAGCATAAAATGGTTAAATGTATATTATTTTGTTTAGTTTGTATAGTATTTATTTGAAAAACATTCTAAAACGCTACCTCCAAAAAATAAGGATGATAGCATTTTAGAATTAACATAATAGCTGTTATTTTACATTAACTTTTAGAGTTTCTGTCGCATTAACTGTTTGTAATTTAACAATATAAATGCCCGATTCATTAAAAGTTACTAATTCGTCATTTCGTTTTTGTGCAATATGCTTACCGTCAACAGCATAAACCGAAATCAGCCCATTAAATTCGGGAACAAAAAGTGTACGATTTGTGAGGATATATTTTGTAGGAATAGCAACCCTTTCCACACCGGTAGCTTCGACAAATTCGTAAGCACCCATATCTATTTCTGAACCCATTTTCCGGGTATTACCTGCCAAATCGGTGGTTACAGTAGATGCAGCTCGTCCAACTGAATTATTAAAAAACGCAGTTGAATTATAAGGGGTTGGTATATTTGCCCTAGCTGACAGCCCCATGTTTCTTAATCCTGAGTTTGCTGATAGTCGCCAGTCAGCCGCTTCAATTTCGGTCATTTTAGTAGCATCGTAACCCTGAAAGTTGGTAGGCGCCACAAACAATGGATCGGCAAGCGTTGCCGTTGTGATATTTCCATGAGGCGGGTTCGCATTTGTTAAAGCGGCATCGAACGAGGCAGGTATTGCCGATTCGCTAAAGTAATTATTAAAAATCTCTTTAAAATCGGGTGTGGCGGAATAAAAATTTGCACGCCCTGAAGTCGCAGAAATATTGTTGTAGAATATATTATTTGCGATACGCGACCACCGAATGTTATTTCCAATAAATATGCCTCCAACTCCGTCAGTTGCATCTGTCGATTGATTATTAGCTACCGTACAGTTCAACATAGAGAAATAGGAATCCTGATTTACAAAAACACCAGCTGCTTTACTTGTACTACTATTGTTTACAATTAAACAATTAATTAATG
>CAMBSB010000203.1 GCA_945870155.1 Paludibacter jiangxiensis
AAAATGCCAACACTACAAACTCCAATAAATTGGGAAGAACTTCTGCCTTGAAAATTACCTCTATATAATACCAAAAGCGGGTTTCCAGTGTATGCTTCACTGAAAATCCGCTTTTTATTTATTAAATACGGCTAATTTGGGATGCTTACCAATATACTATTGCAAAAGCGATTAGATTATAAGCAATTATTTAAAGATATTGGAGTTAAAAAGATGTTTGCCGGCCATTACCACAATAACGCTATTGCACAATATGATGGAATAGATATGATTACCACTTCAGCTGTCGGAAAGCAATTAGGAAAAGCTAAATCAGGATTCAGAATTGTTAGTGTATTTAAGTACAGTATCACCCAACAATATTTTGATTTACAAACTAATAAATGATTAGAGATAGGTTTTTATTTTATCACGGTCATTTTTGAGTTTAATTTACTTTTTCCACATTGAATCTGGTAAATATATACACCGTTTCCCAGCATGGATGTATTGTATAGGTACTTATTTTTTCCGGAATACAGATAACCCAAATCAATGGATTCAATTACAGAACCTTGCATCGACAAAATATGTAATTTTACATTTCCACTTTCAGGTAAATTACATTCAATAGTTGTATATTCTCTCACCGGATTTGGATAATTTGACAAATGAACTGTACTTTGGTAATTTTCTTTGAGCGATTGAGCAACATCAGTATTGAAAGTAGCTTCAGATAAAGCCGACCATGCATCTCCCACTTTAGTACGAGCTTTCACAGTAAGCAATTTATCGGAAATAGAAATGGGGGATTTATAAGTTAAAGCATCTGTTGCAATACCGTTTCCTATTTGTCGGGGATCACCTTTTAAACTATAATAGACTGTTCCTTCGCTAGCAGACATCTCCAGTTTAAAACCAGAACTAACATTCCCTCCGTACGAATTAAAACGTGGCGGTTCAATATTCGGATACATACTTGCAGTCTTAAACTGATTAACAAGCATGTCGGAACGAAATGGGAAATACTCCTCAATCAATCGTTTTTTCTCTGTTTGCCAGATAGCTTCGTTGTAAAGCAGAGCCGAACTACTTAGCCGGACATCTCTCCTGTAATCGCCCCAGCGGGCTGATTCGGCAAAAACTGCGGGTTGAATCTCATTTGCAAATCTCTCCCAGTCGGCAATTACTGAATCAGGTGTCAGGCATCCATTATTATGAAGATGTTTATGAAGTCGGTCGGCAAAAAGCATCTTGAATTCCGCATTTTTCATCAGCTTCTGAAAAAATTCAGTTACATATCCGGTGCTATTCTTTTTCACAATGTTTGTGTTTACATTTTCCAAAATACGTTCCGAATCCCATGCAAAGAAATTGAACCCTGTCCGTCGACTTACTCTGTCTCTTGCGGCAGCCCAGTTGTGCTGATCCCAATCCTGATTAGCTCCATAAAAATTCAAAATAATATAATCGATAAGGTTGATCGGTTCAATATACACAGGATATGCAGTATTATCCGTACCATCCGGATTTTTTCCGAGCAATTTGAAATAGTTCGTATTATTTTCCACTCCGGCTTGAACGGCAACCTTCATTTCGTGCCATGCAATTGAATCACCATCCACTATTTCGGTATAATCCTTCATAACATCATAATTCAATTCGTCACCTCCAAAATATGTCTCCATGTAATCATTGTCGATACGTTCCGATAAATTGTAAAATCCCCAATACAAGCCATTTATAAACAAATGAGCATAGCGTGTGTAAACACTTGCCTGACCCATTTTGCGCAAGGTGCTTTTAGCCCACACATCGCGTATATACTGAGCACTAGCACGTTGAGTTGCAACAGAGTGATACCAGGTGTTATTGTATCCTGCTTTAATGTGAATAGTATTAAATTTATCGGTTGCCTTTGGACTGGCCGGAAACAAAGGATATTGCATTTTCGTAGGTCCATACTCCGGTTTAAAAACCAAGCGGAACGAATGCTTAGGCGAATTACCTGGTGAGCGGCTATTTCCTCCCTGCAATTGCACACCGCAGTTTATTTGCAGATTATCAGCATAAGTGCTGCCAAAAATTTCGACAGATGCTGGTCGTTCCCAATCTGTTTCTGTGTAAACATAAATACCACCGGTAATTGCATTGTTTATATCCGAAAATAAATTTGAAGGTTTAGAAACTAATGAAATAATGGGTAACTGTTGGAATGAATTTACAATGTTTTTTCTGCTTACCGGATCATTACATATTTCGGGATCCATACCATAATCGGCTATAACATCTTTACCCCATGTGTTTGGATAATTTGGTAGCGTTTCAGGTTGATTCAAAACCTGATCAGGGAAAATGTAAGTATTAGTTGCCGATATGCTCAGGTTATTGTTCAAAATGCTTATAGCTCTGATTATCGTATTAGAATTAATAGTTAATGGTACCTGATAAATTGTTCCGTTCACCAAGTCCGGGCTACTACCATCCGTTGTGTATTTTAAGGTTGCACCTACAATTGGACTTGATAAACTTAGCTGAAACGGACTAGTATAAAGACCTCGTTTAGCAGAAAATGCAGGCGGTTGAATATATGATTCGGTACTGTTTGCTGCCAAAGGAGTTGGCATTTTAATGTATTTGTATGCGCCATCGATAAGACTAAATGATACATCTTCGTATTGTTGGGGAAATACGGGTATAAACCCCGATACATAAACCCCTGAGCTGTTATATAGTGCCAGATACTCACCAGAAGCAGAAAGTTTAAAATTAGTATGCAAAAAAGAACTTGTTTCTTTTATATTTCTGTCAGAAGCAAAAACAAGCATATATTGTCCGGGAGCAAGGTTAACTGACGGAAATGTCCATTTTAAAGGTTGCGTGGAATCGTCGGTAAGTGACCAATTAAATAAGTTTATTGTGGTTGATGAATTGTTGTAGAGCTCTATCCAGTCAGAGTTTTGACCAAATTGATCCTTAATTGAATTTTTGTTAGAAGCTAGAATTTCAGAAATTACCAATTGAGCATAGTTCCTGTATGACAATAAAAGGAACGATACAACAAAAAATATTCTTATCTGTTTCATTTATAAATTTTTATTAGCAGCCCCCTAACCCCCTAAAGGGGGAAAAAGGCGTGCTGCTATTGAAAATATTTGTAAAATTAATTATTCAGCAAATCATTCACCATATTTACCAAAAGCCTGCCAGCAATAGGGTCGGTAGTTGCTTTTTCGAGCATCATTCCGGAAACTATTGCCGATCCGCCTTTGTTGATGCGAATAATGGAGAAACCTTTGATGGTTTTTACATAGTCCGACCGCTCCAACATTTCGCCCCGTATATAGCCGTGAATTTTTGTTTGGTTTGCAAGTTCAATCACGTTTGGACTCCGATTTATCTTAAATGCCATGTTGCAAACTGTTGGTATTTCCGTTTTATTGTTGTTGAAATAACGAATATCAAACAATCCTATTTCATTAAATACGGGCGTTTCGGGCGTTTCCATGTTTACAATATCCCCTTCGGTAGGCACAATCCAACCGGTAATGTATTCAGGATATAACTTTTTGCTTACATCAGGTGAATTTAGCAATAAAACTTTAGCACCTTTATCCAACAATTGTCTTAACTGACTTAGTTCGTTTACAGTGCATTTAGTGGTGTCGAGTCCGGAAATTACATATAAATCCGATTTTGAAGCTAAAGCGGTTGTAAGTGTTGTAAATGCTGTATTTTTCACTTTCAGAAAATCCATAGCTTTGCTAATTCCATTAAAATCGATTAATGCAATTTTTTTAGCAGGATTTACTGTTGAGCTACTCCAAACTCTTTGGGCAATATTAAGTTTATATTCGTTTTCGGAAATTACAAGTCCGTTTTCGGTTAGTTTGAGTTTTAATTTTGCCACCATTTTTGGTGCTGGTAAACTTTCGGGAATTTCAATGTTTGGTGTAATCCACTGACGCGTAGAATGTTTAACTGCAGGAATTATATTTGCTCCACTAACAAGTTTTTCTCCATTTTCGGTTACTAACTCCCAATAAAGCTTTGTTTCACCCACATCGGTTCCATTCTCACGGTCGTTAACTACACATATTTTGGTTGGCAGTTTTTCGCCTCCATACAAGTTGCGTCCCCATATTTCGGCACTAACCAACACGGGTTGCATGGCGCGTTTCATGGCATAATAGGTTGGGTAAGGCTCTATGTTTTTGGCATCGTACACATTGCGGAACCAGGTAAGTAAGGCAAAATGCAATATGCCTGCCATTTTATCGCCTGTACGACGTATCGATTCGGCCACTTCGCCTGTTATGAAAGAATTTACATCCAAGAAAGCTTGCGGATTGGCATATTCGTACGATTGGTAGCCAATAAGCGATTGCGGATTTTGATGCACCAAATTGTAAAAACGGGTAGCGTGTCCGGTTTCGCCACTTGGGTAGCCCGTGGATAATTCCTGACTGATCAACGGACGGCCAGGATAAACTTTGCTTTGGAAATGACCTTTGAAAAAGCGAAACAGTGTGTAATCGTACCAATTAATGTATTTGTGGTCGTCGTCAATATCGCCATCATCAATGGTTTTGTAAAAATCCTTTCCAAATCTTTTCTCCGAATCGATACGTTTGTAGTTGGAATCGAAACTAATGGGGCGAGTAGGGTCTATTTCGCGCATACGTTTTACCACATCCGAAATGATTTTCATTTTCAATTTTGCCTTGTCGATATCCGGCTCATTGTCGTAAAACTTCATTTCGTTATTTACAGTCCAAATAAGTAACGAAGGATGATTGCGGTATTTTTTCAATAAACCGATAAACTCATCGGCCCATAAATCAATTAACTTTTGGTCGGGCATCGAATTACTTATCATCAGCCAAGGCCATGTCCCTTCGAAACTAATACCAATGCCATTCTCATCCGCAGCGTTCATCCACAATTCGTTGTATGGAGTAGTGTGCGTGCGTGTAACATCGATATTGGCAGCTTTCATCATCTGATAAAAACCATCAGCCAAATTTTTATCGTTTGGAGCTAAAGCAAAAGGCGTATGATTAGCTCCACGCAACCAATATTGATTGCCATTGAGGTAGAAAAAACCATTTTTAGTTTCGAAAGTACGGAAACCGGAAGTGATAGATTTATAGTCAATTTCTTGGTTCTTACTGATTAATTTAAAATTGAAATTATACAAATTTGGATGATTTGGAGACCATAAACGTGGTTTTAATCCCGAAATAACAAAACTGACTTTACGTTCCTCGCCTGCTTTCAAGGCTATTTTCTTCAACGATGTGCCCACATACAATTGACTTTGGGTTTCTTTGTCCAAAATTTCGGTTGACAAATCGTAATTGCCAGATTTTGCGCTGTTATTCTTAATAGTAATATCAAAAGTAGCTCCTACAAGTGTAGGTTTAATATATACATCTTCTATTTTCACCTTATCCGAAATAACCATTTTTACAGGTTGCCAAATTCCTGCCGGACTATCTTTGTAAAAACCATGTGCAATATCTTTGAGCATATTGTTGGTAACAGGTACTGTAACAGCCACATCCACCACTTTCTCACCATCTTCAATACCTTGAATAAAATCACGCACAACACGCACAGCAATCAGGTTTTTTCCGGGCTTGAAAAGTTTTGACCCATCAACCGAAAAATCGCCAAACATGCCAATATGCGAACCAGCTAGTTGTCCATTGATATAAACTTCGGCAATTTTTGAAACAGCATCAAAGTTTAGCGTAATTTGCTTCGTTTTCAAATCGGCAGGCAATTCCACCCATTGTCGATACCAAGCTGCTTTAGTAGCCAGATAATCGAAAGTGTAGTTTGCACATCGGTCGGTTTCCTGTTGAAAATATTTATCCGAAACACCTTTGGCATGACCGTCGAAAGTTTCACCATGCAACCAAATACGTGTAGGGTTCCAAAAGTTAGGAACACTCATAGTATGCCAATTGGCATCATCGGATGTAACCAACGAAGCCGATTTGATATCTTTCAGTTCGTGTTCAGGCATAAATAACCATTGTCCATCTAACGATACTTCGGTACGACCGCTTTTAAAATCGCTGATTAATATTGGTTTATAAGTAGCTCTTTCAGCAATACGTTTTTTATCTTTGTCGGCTGCACTTAGTTGTTTTTTAATTTCAACAACAGCCATATTTTGCAAGTAATTATCGGCTAAAGGAGTTATAACCAACTCATCAAATTCTGTTTCTATCCAACTGCCACCTAAGGTTACTTCGCCCGAAGGTGCCATAGCAGTGTTTGTATCCACCACATCCATGTAAGGAATTGCTTCGTTGTTTAAAAAAACACGAATACGGTCGCCACATATTTCAATTTTTATATCATACCATGCGCCTACTTTTGGTTGAAAATTGAGTGGGCGTAATCCTAAAAATTCGTCTGTTCCCATATAACCCATACGGCTCAGGTACAAGTTGTTTTGCAATCCACCACGAATACCTACAATGTAACGGTCGAAGCGATTTAATGCACGGAAACCTGCCCATATTTGCACTTGTTCTGCCCCTTTGGGTGCACGTGCTTTGAACTTTACAGTGTAGTTTTTCCATGCTTCATTGCCAAAACAAGTATAAGCATCTTTGGATTTCAGTACCCCGTTTTCAATTTTATTAAAACCACGACCTATGCTTTTTAACGGAGTTGTCGAATTTGAAAAATCGGTTTTAAAATCGGTTTGTTGAGCTGTTAGAAATTGGTTTGAGAGAACTACAAACAAAGTAATGATGGCGTTTTTAAATGAAAATTTTGTCATGATATGTAATAATATTAATTTTTAATTGCTAATAGGGATAAGTTATCATTTTTTTGTGAACCTTAGTGTTAATTCTTTGAGCTTCTTTGTGGTAATGATTTTACACAAAAATTATTACCACAAAATTCACTAAGTTTTATATTGAAAAAATAAATAATTAAACACAACCCATTTTAATACATTGATGAATAGAATTAATAGCTCTTTACAAACCGCTGTGATTTATGGTTTTCAATTGATATCACATAAATCCCCGCAACTAATTTGCTAATATCTACTTTTCCATTCGAAAGAGCGGATAAAATTATTTGCCCGGAAACATTCAAAATTTGAACATTGATAGATCGATTTACATCTTTTATATTTAATGTATTTTGACTGTTGCTCAAATAAATAATCGATTCATTTTCATCTGAAAACTTGTTTTCAAGTGCATTAGGTTGCCAGCTATTTCCCCAACTACTTACAATAAAAGTAGACGGCGCATCATTTCGGAAAGCTACCATTCCACTTTTCAGATTGCTTACAGTGTTTCCATTGAAAGTTCCGGAACCCCGTGAACCTGATTTAATTAAAAATCCTTGTAAGGCCGGTTTTTCAATAATATTCCCCGAAAAAGTAGCGTCGCAATTCTGTACATCAATTCCCAAGCCAGGTGAGTCGATAATGCGATTGTTTTGTATGGTTGCAATAGCTGTGTCAGCAACAGCAATACCTCCATTTCCATAAGTTTTACGAATACCACAACCACGAATTATTAAATTATCAGCAACTAAAGCTGATTCGCATGGATTGCCTGTGGTACCAAATTTACCAACACGAATACCATTGCTTGAGGTAGGATCTGTAATCAGGTTATTTTGCATAATTGTATTCCGTCCACCGGCAATACGCATTCCATTGGCCCACATTACACTAATCGAAGTATTATTAATTACTTTTGCATCAACCATATTGCCTGATAAACCACCGCCATTTTGCGCATTGATAGCTATACCATCGTCGGCAGCTCCAACTATAAAATTATTTTCAGCAGTCAGACGTAATCCGGCATAATCGGCATTTACATTAGGTCCGTTGTTCAGATTAATGCCATCAGCCCAACTTTCGGTTGCTCTACAATCTTTCACAATGCCATCAGTGCCACTGCACCAAAAGCTAGCACCTAATCGGTGTGCCCAAACACGCTCAACTCTCCAGCCTTTTGCACCCTGTATAGTCATGCCATAATCGTGCCCTAGTACCAGTTCTCTGCCAACTTCGGGGTTGATAATTGACAAATCCTGTATGGTGCAATTAGTTAAATTCCATTTGTGCCTTCCGCCAATAATGCGCGTGTTGGTAGTATACCACATTCCTGCTCCGTAAATATTGATACCGGTAGCATTAATAATTGAACCTCCATTAAGAAAATTACCAGGAGGTATCCACATCCCTTTTTTCTGCGATTGACATGCCGAAATGCAATTTTTGAAGGCCTGAGTATCATCGGTTTCATCATTTGGTGTGGCTCCATAGCTGACAACTGATAAGGTATTAGCAGGCTGAGTTAATGCAGGGCCAACATTTTCGAGCAAAATAAAATCGATACGATAGTAGGGAGAAAAATTGTTTGCATCCTTTCGAAGTGTAATTGTACTTCCAGCCGGGATAGGTTCGCCTTGAAAAAAAGCACGTGACATATCATAAAAACGTTTGGGTGTACCGATAGCAGGATTATTATCAACCAAAGCTTCAAATCCATACACCCAGGAATATTTTGAAGTACAAACAATAGATTGACGAAAGACGCCATCCACATACAAACTCAACGAATCAGTAATTCCACCACCAGCAGGAGCATCGGGTATCGATACACGCACCACAATGGTATTTGCTGTTTCGGTTGTAGTCCACGAAACA
>CAMBSB010000204.1 GCA_945870155.1 Paludibacter jiangxiensis
CTTTTTTTGCGTCGTTATACGACTCATTTTTTATAAGTGACTCAATTCGGTTTAGATTTTTATCGGCCAACTTTTCTTCTTTAGCTCGTGTGTTACAAGCATAAAAAACTAATATTACAAGCCCAAATAGCATTTTTAATTTCATCTCAATAGACTTATTATAAGTTGATTAATAATTTTTTTATTTGAAAGTAAATGATTTTAATCTTTGTTTAATACTTAAAACATTATGCCAATAGATAATTCCAAACTTCCGGGTATAATGGTCGGACTTTCAGTATATCTGTTTTTAAGTACATATTCATTGCCATTTGCAATACTTGTAATCGTATTTTTAAAGTTTATATCACTAAAAAGTTCCAATGATTTTGTGATGCGGTATTGCATTCCAATTCCGGCAAAATATCCTACAGTACTTGGGTTTGTGAATGAAATTATATCTGTTTTTATAGGACTGGAATTTGGTATTATGCTCTGTCTTTTTTCGTTGGCTTCTAATATAAAACCGGTTAAAAATCCTCCCTGTACAAAAAAACTTGTTTTCTGAAAATCTGAAGTTTCAAGTCTGAGTCCTAACGGAATTTCGGTTTGTAAATAATTAATTTTATAATTGTCCTTTGTTGTCTCTTCGTTTAATGATTCATTATCAAAAACATAACCTCCCAAACCATTAAAATTTACTCCCGAAATCACTGAAAGTATTGAATTTATTTCGTATTTTGCAACAATGCCGGCACCAATTTTCATAGTTGCACCATCAGCTTCCAAGTCATTGTGCTTAGTATTTAACCACGCAATAGCTGGTGTAATCCTTACTCCAAACGAAAATTGCTCCATGTTTAATTTCGACATGTCAATTTGTGACAATGGATTATCTCTGTATTGTGCTATTGCTAATTGACTTAATAATAGCAGACTCAAAACAATATTTAGCAATCTCATATTTTTAGTTTAGTGATTATTACTGCAAATTTAGACTTTTTTTTGTTCAATTTGCTATATGAATTTCAATTAATTATGTATTTAATATATTTTTCAGTATTTAAAAACTAACTATGTACATTCTCAAAATGTATGCCATTAAAATTATCTAATCATTATAGCCAATTTTTAAAGTCGATTTTTCTCAAAACAGCTTTAATAAAACAATTTTAATTGATTTTTATGTTTTTAGTTTTGTAAAACCTTTTATTGTTTTATGCCAAACAATATTAGATATGTACGTATCTAAAAAAGTTAATGAGGGTTTAAAAAAAGCTTCACATTCCTGCAAAGCTATTTTTCTTTTCTTATTCCCCTTTAGGTGATTAGGGGGCAGTCTTATTTATTTTTCTCTACCCAAACCCGCGCATTTACAAACGCTTCAATCCAAGGGGTTACCTGGTCACTGTTTTTGCGGTCTGCCGGATAGTTGGCACATTGCCAAGGGAAAATAGCGCGTTCAGGGTGTGGCATCATAGCTAAATGACGACCGTCGCTCGAACAAATACCTGCTGTGGCATAATCAGAACCATTCGGATTGGCCGGATAACCTGCATGTGTGTATTTAGCAATAATATTGTATTCGTTTTCGGCTTTTGGCAAGTAGAATTTTCCTTCGCCGTGCGCTACCCAAACACCTAATTTACTTCCGCTTAACGTACCTAACATTACCGAATTGTTTTCAGGAATAGTTAAGCCAACAAAGCCCGATTCAAATTTGTGCGAATCGTTGTGCAACATGCGTGGTTTCACATTATGTTCAGGAGTAATCACGCCTAACTCCACCATCAACTGACAACCGTTACAAATACCTAAACTTAAGGTGTCGGTGCGTTTGTAGAAATTATCGAGCGCCAGTTTGGCTTTTTCATTGTAAAGGAAACCTCCTGCCCAACCTTTGGCCGAACCTAAAACGTCAGAGTTTGAGAATCCACCACAGAAGACAATCATATTTACATCTTCCAATGTTTCGCGTCCAGTGGCCAAATCGGTCATGTGAACATCTTTTACATCAAAACCGGCCAAATATAAGGCGTAAGCCATTTCACGTTCGCCATTTGTTCCTTTATCGCGAACGATAGCAGCTTTTATGCCACTTGGTTTGCGGTCGGGCGAAATGCCGAATTGCGATAATTTGCCTTTAAAATCTGCATTGAACGCAAATTCGAGTGCTTGGTTTTTATAATTGTTGTAACGCGATTGTGCACATACTTCACCACTTTGTTTGCGGTCGAGCAAATAAGATGGTTTAAACCAAAGGTCGCGTAAGTCATTAATTGAGAATGAATAGGCTTCTTTTTTGCGATTGATTTCTAATCGGCGTTCGGCAATTGGAGTAGCAATACGGGCAAAACCAACGCCATTGTCAACTAGTATTTTCTCAACTGCTTTGCGGTCTTTTACCTGAATCAATACACCCGGATTTTCAGCAAAAAGCATAGTCACCAATGAGTTTTCGGCAATATAATCCAGATTCACATTCAAACCACCTTTTGAGTTAGCAAAACACATTTCGAGCATGGCAGTAATCAAACCACCTTCCGAAATATCGTGACCAGCCAAAATTAAGTTTTTGGCTATCATTTCCTGAATGCTATCGAATGCCGCTTTGAAATATTCTGCATCTTTTACAGTTGGAACATCATCGCCAATTTTATTGAGCGTTTGCGCCAATACCGAACCACCTAATTTGTGACTATCAAACGAGAAATCAATATAATAAACAGCTGATTTTTCGTCATTTACCAAAACAGGTGAAACTACTTTCTTTACGTCCGACACTTCAGCACCAGCCGAGATAATAACCGTTCCCGGTGAAAATACTTTATCGTTACCGTATTTCTGAGTCATCGAAAGCGAGTCTTTTCCGGTAGGAATATTAATGCCTAATGAACAAGCAAAATCCGAACAAGCTTCTACCGCTTTGTACAATCGGGCATCTTCACCCGGATTTTTACAAGGCCACATCCAGTTGGCACTAAGCGAAACGCTATCCAAACCATCGGTCAATGGTGCCCAAACAATATTAGTCAATGCTTCGGCAATTGCCATCACCGAACCCGCTTCCGAATCGGCCATTGCCACCAATGGCGCGTGTCCGATAGAAGTAGCAATACCTACTGTTCCACGGAAATCCAGGGCTACAACGCCAAGGTCGTTAAGTGGCAACTGAATTTCACCGGCACACTGCTGACGGGCGATTTTACCAGTAACCGAACGGTCTACTTTGTTAGTCAACCAGTCTTTACAAGCAACAGATTCAACTTGCAATACGTTTTCGATATAGCTTTGCAGTTTTTCTTCCGAAATTTCGGGAGCTGCATAATGTTCAGATACAGTATTATCAATAATTACTGTACGTGGGGATTTGCCAAAAAAATCTTCTAAAGCTAAATCAATAGGAAAGCTGCCCCCCAACCCCCTAAAGGGGGAGTTATCCGAGCGTAATTCAAGTTTTATTGCATCAACAACGTTTTCAATACTTCCAATTACTTCTTCATTTGTAAAACGTATTACTCTATATCCATATTCCTCAAAGAGTTGAGTTCTCAGTTTATCATATTCCATTACTTCTGGGTCGTTATGATAAGCTCCATCAACTTCAACAACTAATTTATATTGCAAACACACAAAATCAGCAATACAATCACCAATAATATGTTGTTTTCTGAATTTATAATTATCAAGATGTTTACCTTTTAATTGTTCCCAAAGAAATTCTTCGGCAGGAGTTGGATTATGTCTATTTTTTAGTGCCAATTCTTTTAAACGAGAATACAATGATGGATAAGCCGTTTGCATACCCTGTTGTTCCCCCTTTAGGGGGCTAGGGGGCATCGCAAATGTCAATCTCATATCTCCGGTAGTTTCACCCACCACATAAAACGGAGCGCGCTCGCGTTCGGCAATGGCACGTACTTTTTCAACTTCCTTTTCAGAAATAACAAAACCCATACGTTCCTGACTTTCGTTACCTACAATTTCTTTGGCACTCAAAGTTGGGTCGCCAACTGGTAAAGCCGACATGTCGATTTTTCCACCGGTAGTTTCCACCAATTCCGACAAGCAGTTGAGGTGTCCGCCTGCGCCGTGGTCGTGAATAGAAACAATCGGGTTGGTTTCCGCTTCGGCCAAGGTACGAATTACGTTTGAAACACGTTTTTGCATTTCGGGGTTAGCACGTTGCACGGCGTTTAACTCAATAGAATTGTCATATTCGCCTGTTTGAACCGACGAAACAGCAGCTCCACCCATACCAATGCGGTAGTTGTCGCCACCCATAACCACTACTTTTTCGCCAGCGGCCACATCGCCTTTCAACGCGTCGCGCATGGTTCCAAAACCTACGCCACCAGCCATCATGATTACTTTATCGTAACCAAATTTCTTGTCGTTTTCCTGATGTTCAAAGGTTATCAACGAACCACAAATAAGCGGCTGGCCGAATTTATTACCAAAATCAGAAGCTCCGTTCGAAGCTTTAATCAGAATTTGTTCCGGTGTTTGGTACAACCATTTTCGTGGAGCGATATTTTGTTCCCAAGCACGACCTTTGTCGTTACGAGCGTACGAAGTCATATAAACAGCTGTTCCGGCAATAGGTAAGCTCGCTTTTCCACCACCGAGGCGGTCGCGAATTTCACCACCGGTACCAGTTGCAGCACCGTTGAAAGGTTCAACAGTAGTCGGGAAGTTATGTGTTTCTGCTTTCAACGAAATTACCGAATCAATTTCTTTTGTTTGGAAATAATCAGGTTTATCGCCACTGGCAGGTGCAAATTGTTCAATTTTTGGTCCGGCATTGAAAGCCACATTGTCTTTGTAAGCCGAAACAAGTTTATTGGGGTTTTCTTCTGAGGTTTTGCGAATAAGTTTAAACAGTGTCAGCTCTTTTTCTTCGCCATCAATCACATATTGACCGTTGAAGATTTTGTGACGGCAATGCTCCGAATTTACCTGCGAGAAACCAAAAACCTCACTATCAGTTAATTTACGACCTACTTTTTTACTTATATTATTCAGGTATTCAATTTCGTCTTCGCTAAGTGCTAATCCTTCCTGAGCGTTGTAAGCAGCCACATCATCAATATATAAAATTGATTCCGGTTGTTTGTTGATAGTAAAAATTTCCTGATTCAAACCTGAATAGATGCGTTCGAGCATGGGGTCGTATTCCAGACCACCTTGAGCAGATGGCGTGTGTGGCATCAAACGGAACTCCTCTATACGAAGAATGCCGCTGATACCCATATTCTGAGTGATTTCAACGGCATTTGTACTCCAGGGTGTTATCATTTCGCGGCGCGGACCGACGAAGTTACCTTCGATATTCGACAGATTCGTCAATTTTGCTTCGCTAAAAAGCCATTCTAATTTACTAACATCTTCGTTCGACAAATTGCTTTTGCTTTGAACCACAAAAACATGTTGGGCGGGAGTTTGAAAAAATTGAATCATTTTATCTTTGTATATATAAATTTGGAGATTCGAAAATAAGAATATAAGAAAATGGAATCTATTTATAATCAGCAGTTTAATGCCATTGGAAACTATTTCTTAATTAAGCCACAAAGATAAGAAAATTTTACCAAGCCTAAAAGCTGTTTTTCAAAAATATACCTTAAACTTTTGAACAGGTTCAATTCTTTCTTATTTCTTCAAATAATTTCATTTATTCTTGTGTATTTCAAATAGATAAACTATTTTTGTACAAATTTATAGTTGTAGTATAAAATTGTACAAAATGTGGATAAGTCGTTCAATTATAGCAGAATTAAAGGATTTGGCAAATCATTATCCTGTTGTTATGGTAACCGGACCAAGGCAGTCGGGTAAAACATCATTGTGTCGTAATCTTTTTCCAGATAAGCCTTATTATAGCTTAGAAAACCCAGATACACGAAATGCCGTCATTTCCGACCCACGTGCATTTTTTAATGCAAATGCTGATGGTGCCATTATTGATGAATTTCAGCGATACCCCGAACTGCTCTCGTATATGCAGGGTATTGTTGACGAAAAACAGCAAAAAGGACAGTTTATACTCACCGGAAGCAATAATGTATCGATGCTGACTAACGTAAGTCAGAGTTTGGCAGGTCGTGTGGCAATTCTTAAATTATTACCTTTTAGTGTATCTGAAATTTTGGATATAACAAAAGATTATTCGTTGGACGACTATTTGTACAAAGGTTTTTATCCGGGCATTTATGCGAATGATTTAAACCCCACAAAAGCATATCGAAACTATTACGAAACCTATATAGAAAGGGATGTTCGTCAGCTAATCAATATTAAAGATTTAGTCAACTTTCAGAAATTTATTCGATTATGCGCAGGTCGTACCGGACAATTATTTAACGCAAGTAATTTAGCAACAGAAGTGGGTGTAACGGTTATGACAATTCAGTCGTGGTTATCGGTTTTACAGGCAACTTATGTGGTTTTTATGTTGCAACCGTGGTCGGTAAATCTGAGTAAACGTTTTGTGAAAACACCAAAACTATATTTTTATGATGTTGGACTTGCATCGTATTTATTGGGAATAGAGAACACAAAACATGTGGAAACGCATCCATTAAGGGGGTCATTGTTCGAGAACCTTGTGGTAGTAGATTTGCTCAAAAAACGGTATAATGCCGGAATGGATAACAACTTGTTTTTTTATCGCGACAATCATGGTAACGAAGTTGATGTTGTTCAGGAAGCGGGTGCAAAAGTAACGGCGTACGAAATAAAATCGGCTCAGACGTTTACGCCGCATTTCTTAAAAGGGCTAGATTATTTGCGAAAAATTGCACCACAATATACCGGAGAATCGCATCTGATTTACGATGGCGCCGACGAAATGACGATTAACGAACATCGGATTTACAATTTCAGGAAGATATAAAAAAAGCCAATGTTTGTCTGAATTCAGGACAAGATCATAGGCTTTTTATACATTTTATAATTATATTATTTCTTCGCCGGTTTATATAAATGCGACGAATGTCCATAAAACAATTCGGCTGCTTCCATTACGGTTTCCGAAAGGGTCGGGTGGGGGTGAATGGTCAATGCTAAATCCTTTACCGTAGCGCCCATTTCGATGGCTAAAACTGCTTCGGCAATCATTTCGCCAGCTCCGGGTCCGCATAAACCAATTCCCAATACGCGTTCAGTTTCGGGGTCGACAAGAATTTTTGTCAAACCATCGCTGCGGTCGAGTGTGGTGGCACGTCCGCTTGCTGCCCATGGGAACTTGGCAACTTCGTATTTAATACCTTTAGCAGTTGCTACGTTCTCGTTTAGGCCTGCCCAAGCAATTTCGGGGTCGGTAAAAACAACTGCAGGAATAGCCAATGGCTCAAACGCTACTTTTTTACCCGAAATAGCATCTACAGCCACACGTGCTTCGTGCGAAGCTTTGTGTGCCAACATGGGTTCGCCAACTATATCACCAATGGCATAAATATGTTCATCCTTGGTTTTCAGCGTATTGTCGGCCACTATCCAACCGCGTTCATTTACTTGCACTTGCGTGTTCTCAAGTCCCAAACCTGCTGTTTGTGGTTTGCGTCCGATTGACATTAGCACATAATCGTATTGTTGCTCTTCAACTACACCTTCTTTGTTTTCGATTTTTACCGTTAAACCATCACCAACTTCTTTAATTTCAGTTACTTTTGATTGTAACATAATTTTTTCGAACGAATGGTCTAAACGCTTCTTGAGATGCGAAACCAAATCTTGATCGGCTCCTGGAAGAATTCTGTCCATAAATTCGACTACCGAAACTTTCGTTCCTAAAGCAGCATACACCGAACCGAGTTCCAAACCGATATAACCGCCACCCACTACCAAAAGGCTTTTCGGAATGGTTGGCAAGTCGAGTGCCGAGGTGGAATTGAGCAAGCGTTTGCTGTCGATTTGTAACGACGGAACGGTAGCAATCACCGAACCGATGGCGATAATGGCTTTATCGTAGCTGATTTCCTGCAAAGAGCCATCTTCTTTGGTAACAACTATGCTTTTCGACGATGCAAATTTGGCACGTCCCTGCACAAAGTTAATTTTGCGCTGTTTGGAAAGTACACCCAAACCGCCTGTAAGTTTGCCAACAACCTTATCTTTAAAAGCGCGAAGTTGGTCTATGTCGATTTTTGGTTCACCAAAATCCACTCCCCATGCTTTCGCTTCTTTTGTTTCATTTATCAACTTTGCTACATGCAGCAAAGCTTTGGAAGGAATACATCCGCGATAAAGGCAAACGCCACCCGGATTTTTTTCCAAATCCACCAAGGTTACATTCATTCCCAAATCGGCCGCATAAAACGCTGCGGCATAACCTCCAGGTCCTCCACCAATAACTACTATATTTTGACTCATATTAATTTTATTAACCAGCCCCCTAACCCCCTAAAGGGGAAAAACTGAGCCACCTGAATTATTTTCTGTTATATTTTCATATATTTATAAAGCCCCCTAACCCCCTTCTTATTCCCCCTTTAAGGGGTTAGGGGGCTGGTTTTGGGGCCTATCCCTCCACCACCAATTTCATTGGATTCTCAATTGCATCAATTATCCAACGCAAGAAGCGAATGCCATCTGCTCCATCAATTATACGATGGTCGTACGAAAGCGAGAACGGCAACATCAAGCGTGGTTCGAATTTACCATCAATATACACCGG
>CAMBSB010000205.1 GCA_945870155.1 Paludibacter jiangxiensis
ATTTCAAGCAGTTGGCGAACCATTAACTCCGGAGATTTATAGACACTATCATATTTAATATAGCCCCAGTTTTTACTCATAGTGATGCACGATTCCCACAAAGCGGATTGTTTGCCTTTCACTATTTCTTGTTCAAGCACTTTATAATCACCCAAGTTGTTGCCCACACGGCTGTTTACAATGCACTTTGGCTGTATAGTGTTTATTAGTTTAAGTAGCTCTTTGCTTTCGGCAGGGCTAATAAGTTCTGGTGTATCAAACCAAATAATGTCAATAGCACCATATTGTGTAAGTAATTCTTTCATTTGTGGTTTTACTTTCCGCTCAAAATACTTGTTAAAAACTTTTGCATCTTCGTTGGGGAAATCAACCAAATTGCTTCTTCCACCTTTTGTAGGCCAGTTTGTAGGCACATCGGGGTCTTCCCAGTCGCGCCCCAGCGAATAATAAAATCCAAATTTGATAACATGCTTATGGCAAGCATCAACAAGCTCTTTCATAGGGTCTTTAGCGTAGGGCGTACGCATTTTAATGTTATAATTGCTCGAAGGAGAATCGAACATTGCAAACCCATCATGATGCTTAGCAGTAACAATGAAGTATTTCATGCCTGCTTGTTTGGCAATACTCACCCAGTCCTCCGCATCAAACTTTTCGGGATTGAACTTCTTGACGACTTCCTCAAAATATATTTGTTTAGGTATTTTTTTAGTTCGCATAATCCACTCCGAATATCCATGAACAGGCTCTCCTTTCCACACTCCTTCGAGCTGCGAAGAAACACCAAAATGAACGAACATGCCAAATCGGGCCTCCTTAAACCAACGTACAGAATCAGTTTTGAAAACAGGACTTACCTGAGAGTAAGAGAAATTAAATGCAAGAAGTCCCAGAAATAAAACGTTAATGAATTTCTTCATTCGACTTTAATATTTATAGTTAATAATTGGGATTAATATTAAAAATTAGAAACGAATTAATCCGTCCTATCAAAATGAGTTAGATTTTTATGAATTGCTTTGGTTATTTGATAATTTTCCAATTTACAAAATCATATTCTGTTTTTTCTTTTCCGTAATTAATTGTTAAATTGCTTTTGGGCGATTGAAATATACCGTTGCAATTTAGAAATCCCCATGAATTATCGTAAGCAATAAGCGTGTTATTGATTTTATCTCCACCATTATACGCACATGTGATAGTGTTTCCCAATCTATCGGTATAAGAAGTTGTTAGACTAGTTGCCTCATAACTAATACTCTGCTTAATTATATCCTTTTTAAAAGCTTCCAGCTGCGCCTGTGCAGTACCTGTATATTCAGCAGGATCAGCTGTTTCTATGGCAAGGCCAAATTGCAATCCCTCAACATGAAACTGGGAATCTCCTGTCTTGATATCAGAAATACTATTGTAGGTTGCCGGAGCTACTGACGGATTCCAGTTAAATGTGTTTGAAGCTGTTATGGCTATAAGTACTTTTCCGTAGTGTAGAAAAATACGTCCTGAAGTGGAACTGTCATTTATCTTTGCTAAATACGATCCGGGAACCCATCCCAAGGCATATTTATTAACCTGAATCTGAACTTTGCCATCCGACTGCATGGCGGCATTTGGAATGTTATAGGTATGAACAGTTGTACCATTAAATTGAGAAACTTTTTCAAAATAAGTCATGCCATGTGTATGACGCATTTTCACCATGGCTAAACTATCCCACATTGGATTAGTAACCCACAGAAGATTGTTCTTTGTTTCGTCGCTATTCACCCAAAGCACTCCGGAGCGTTGTGTCTGACCTCCAACACTACTTAGTTCACGCTGACTATAAATTCCATAATTATTGCTCAGATATGAATACTGAAATTTATTATGAAAATTGGTCTTTACAACCTGATTTACGTTTCGATTAATAGCTATTTGATACAAATTATTTGGTAATCGATAATTTGAAACACAAGGTAAAATATTAATATAATAGTCGTTTCTTGGTATTCCTCCTATCCCTATATAAGACCATAGATAGCTCATTATCATTGTTCCCTTAGTATCGCCCAGCCACACATCGGGATAGCTTCTTCCTGTAGCTGCCATGTAATTCCCTTGTAAACTCGGTGCTATGGATTGTGCCAAAACTGATTCATAGGTAATAGTAGCCATGCGTTTTATCTCTAAGTCGGTTGACAAATCGGCAAGGGATAAAAAACAAGCCATCGAAAACGGAGCATACGGATTTGAGCCATATTCTCCCATTCCTTTGTAAACAAGTTCGTTCATTGCTTTCATCAGATATTTCTTAGCATTCCTATCATCTGTTCTGAACGATGTGCTATCTGGCAAATTAGCTTCGCCCCATACTTGGCCAACCAAAAAACGTGCAGTCGCAAGCATAAGCACCTGATTGTATGTACCCCGGGTTTTATAGCTCGACTGAGTGCTAAAGAATTGACTGAATGCATTTTTTGTTTGATTTGTAAAATAAGAATTCCAGCGTATGTACGAATCAATTAGAGGAGCATAATCAAAACCACGATTACCTATTTGACTTTGTGCATTTCCATTTTGTATTAAACGATTGGCAAAAGTATTAATATCATTCAGCGAACTTTGTTTCGCCACCATCGCACCTATCAGGTATCCAGCTTGCTTTAGTGGGCAGTTTGCTAGATAGGAAGAATTCAGCACATCGTACTGACTTACTACAACATTACATCGTTGTACATAAGCAAGCGAGTCTGTCGGGTTCAAGGATTGTGCACCTACCTCAAATATTAGTGATGTGGTAAATAGCAATACAAAAGCAAAACGTAATTTCATTGATATTGTATTTTAACAATTTATTTTTAAATAAAGACTTTTAGGTCTGAAAATATCTCAGGTTACATTTTTTGTCCGCTTAACTTTATTCAGGGTTTTGATATACTTTTTTCATATTTACCCATTCCAGTTTATGACCGGGTAATGCTTGTTGAAATTTACTCATCAAGGCGCCCCATTCGGCCTGACGCTCATAAGTTCCCATTTTTTGCCAAGCTTCTTCTAAATCAACTTCCACAGGCATTTCACAAATCATAAACAAGCGGTTATCCACATTGTAAATATCCATAACTTCAACACCTGATTTTTTTATTCCTTCGCCAATTACATTCCAAAAATGTTCGGGCGAATGATATTTGAGGTATGCGGTTATCAATTCTGGGTCGTTTTTTAAGTCCAATGCCAAGCAAAAACGCTTGTATGGCTTTGAGTATGTTCTTACAATTTCTTCCATTTTTGTTAATTGTTATATAATCCTATAATAAAAGTACCTACTATAATTACTGCCAACGAAACAAACATAATCATCCTGGTTTTAAAAGGAATGCCTTTCCACTCGCCTTTGAATAGTCCCCAAAGCATGGCAATAACAATGGTAAATGCCATGAGAATGCCCCACGCGGCGAAAGTGTATTCGCCCAACATGCTTTTTCCTGCTCCAAAGAAAATAAACTGCACGTACCAAAGCAATCCCGCTAAACCTGTCATAGCTAGATTTTTCAGACTAATGCCTTTGCTGTATTTTTTAAATTCAATCAATGTTTTATTTTTTATCATCAGGTACGTACACCAAATAAGCGTTGTGACAAAAGTGCCAAGCAACATAATTAGCATAGTTGGGTTACCGCTGAAAAGTGGATTTGTTCCCGTTTCGATAGCCAACTGACTCACTCCATTACCTTTTTCGATGCCCAGCGACATAGCCGAAGCCAACACGCCGGTCAACACTGCTGCAATTACTCCTTTTTTAAAGTCGAACTCATTGTTTTCGTCTTTTGCCTTTTTGGAATTAAACTGGTCTTTTTGATAACCGGCAATGGCAATTCCAGCAATTCCTACCAACGATATGAGAATGCCAAGCAACACCATATTGCCATTAAATGTGTCGAGCAACATGCCAAAACGGCCATCCAATGCCGGTGGGACGAGTGTGCCAATGGCTGCCATCAACCCAAGCGATAAAGCATAACCGAGCGATAAACCCAAATAGCGCATGGATAAACCAAACGTTAAACTGCCAATGCCATAAACGGCGCCGAGAATAAAAATTGCTGCTAAATCAGATGTGGGAACTACGGTTAATAGTTTTCCAAAATCATTTACCAAAAGCAGGCATACAATTAGCGGCAATAATACAAACGAGAATAATCCGGTTGACAACCAGTAGTTTTCCCATTTCCAGCCTTTTATGCCTCCAAACGGCACAGCAAAACTTCCCGACGAAAATGCGCCGATAAATATTAATAATAAACCAAGTAGTGTTGTCATCTTTCCATTTACGATTTTTTCATTTACGATTTACGATTTTTCTCCTTTAGAAATTAGGACTCTTTCCCTTTTCATTATATACTTTAATAGCATCGAACATAGCCACAATATTTTGGGGTGGAACATCGGGCAGAATATTATGTACTGTATTGAAGATAAAACCACCCCCTTTATTGAAAATATCCAGCCGTTCGAAAATCTGTGAACGTATTTGTTCGGGTGTACCAATGTTTAGTGTTCCAACAGTTTCAATACCCCCACCCCAGAAGGTAGCTTTATCACCAAATTTTTTTTTCAGAAAATCGGGTTCCATGTGAGCACAATTGGTTTGTACAGGGTTCAAAATTTCAATTCCGGCTTCCAATAATCCGGGAATAAGCATCGAAATAGAACCACAGGAGTGAATGAATGTATGCATCTTACTGTGTGCCTTTACATAATCGCAAAGAATTTTATGACGAGGTTTAAAAAGTTCGTCGTAGGTATCTGCCCCCATAAACGGCCCGTTGGTCATGCCAAGGTCGTCGCCAAAGCGGATAATATCCACCACATCACCCAAATAGTGACACACTTTTTCGAGTGTAGCCAAGTGGCGTTTTAATAATTCGTCGAGTAGACGTTCTACATTTTCTGGGTCACACATCAAATCCATCAAAAAGTTATCCATGCGGCGCAAGAAAGTTCCCCACTCAAATAGGTTACAACCACAAACTATTAACAAAGCTTTGTCGGTATTTTCTCGCAACCAGAGTCCTTTTTCTCGCAATTTTGGCCAAAAATCATCTTCCGCAGCATGATCCCATGGACTATGCGCATATCGTGCCCAAAGCACACGACCCATTTCGGCATCTAAATCATCGTAATTTTCGGGATAACCGTCCAAGTATGGAAAGTATGTCTGATCAAAAAAAGTAGCACCAATAGGCATGTGAGCAAGTTTTGTAGTTCCGTCAGTATCGTAAGTTACATACGAACCATCGGGTTGCAATTGGGGCTTAAACCACACTGGATAATAAGCAGTAGCACCATTGGCCATTGTAATTGGATACCAATCTTCGTCTTTGTCGTTAAACATACGACCAATGTCAAGCACATCAATGCCAAACTGGTCAATAATTTCCATATCGGGCTGTGCCAATTGCTGCACCACATCGTAAATGCGTGTAGGAAGGTCCTTTCCTAAATGTTTAACAAGATTACTGTAAGCAATGGCTGAAATGCCTGAACTTGGAGTTGCACCCATATCTACAGGCACTTGGTCGGGTTGCTCATGGCGTATGGCCGCTAGCACTCTTTCGCGTGAAGTCATAATATTAATTAACCCGTAGTAATTTAAACTACAAGCGATTTAAATTGTTAGTATTTATGTTTAGTGATATGTTTATTATTAGCATATTATAGGAATCACTACTGTCCGGTTATAAATCAAAGATAGTCAATTGAATATAAACTTCTGATTAAATTGAGTATTATTTTCTTTTGCAGAAACATTATTAACATCCTTTTTGAACTAATATATATCGACAAGTGCATTTAATATGAATCATTAAACCATTTGTTTTTTATATTCTGTTTTATTTATAATTAATCAAACAATCAACTTCTTTACTTTCTTTGTGGACATATTATTACAGACAAAGGCTGCATGGCTTGTGTTCCTTCAAAATTCACAAGAATTAATTTCATTATATGATCACCTTTTGATAATTGTACATTACAAACGGGTAATTCAGAATGTGTATTAGCCTTACTTGTAGCATTGTATTTTTTAGGGAACTTTTGCCTATCAATTTCTAATATAACCTCTCCATTTTGATTTTTTTCGGCCGTATTATAGACTAATTTTAAATCAAAAACTGCTGACTCATTTGTTCTGAATTCCCATTGGAGATATTGCTCTATACTTTTCCAATTAGTTGCATATTCTTTATCCTTTTTACCATCTCCATATAAAAAACCTTTGCCTGGTGTTTTGGCATCGAACACTAATAATTGATTCATATTAGTAGTAGATAAAAGTTGTAAAGTGTTGTTTTCAAATTTGCCATTCACTTCTAGTTTGATCACTGTACTTAAGGTGTCTGGCATCTGTTTTGGTAAACTAATAACAAGGTCACTTTCATTCAATTGTTTAGTTACCAAAAGTTTCTTTTTGAGGTCAGCCAAAAAATAGGCTTTCTTTACGTTAGCATTTAAACCACCAACAGTTAGTTTTCCTCCTTTAGGCCATTCAAAAACATGCAAATAAAGCGTATCTGCTTTTTGAGTAATTTCGCCCCACGATTGTAGTGGCAATGGATTTCTAGTTGTTCCATAAATACTTTCGCCATTCACCTTCATCCAGTTGCCAATTCCATTTAAAATGGCAACATCTTTAGTATCCCATGCTCCTGAGCCCATTGGACCTACATTCATCAATATATTTCCTCCTTTTGCGGCAGCACTTGCCAAAAGTCGCACGAAATGAATGGGCGATTTATGAGAGTTATCGAATTTATTGTAACCATAAGATTCGTTGGTTGTTGGTACTGCTTCCCAAATCCCCTGAGTTGTTCGAAAGAACGCTGCCCTATCCCCCGTGTTGGTGTAATCGCCAAAATTCAAATTCCCAACCCTAGCCAAACGCCCATTAACCACAATAGATGTATCTGCTGTCCTGATGGCTTTTATGATTTTCAAATTTAAATATAAAGGTAATTTATGTGGTGTATCAAACCATAAAATATCGGGATGATACGTCGCAATCAGTTCCAGAATCTGAGGAATGGATTTTTCATCAACATATTTTTCTGCTTTTGGCAAAAATTCCGGATAATTCTCCCACCAATTAGCACCATGCAATAGTTTATCACCACCCGGATTATCCCAATCCCAGTCATTACCAGGAGCATCGGGATGCTCCCAATCAAAAGCATGAGAATAATAGAAACCGAATTTAATTCCATATTTTTTGGCAGCCTGACTTAACTCTTTCATTGGGTCAGGTTTGAATTTTGTCAAACGAATGTCGTAAGGATAAACTTTTGATGGGTACATTGCAACACCATCGTGATGTTTTGCGGTAATAATCATGTATTTCATACCCGTTTCTTTGGCTGTCTTCATCCATTTATCAGCATTAAAATCAGGAGCATCGAATGCATTAACTACCTTTTCACGATATTCTTTCAGCGAGATTTTCTTCGAACGCATTATATGTTCAGCATAGCCTAATGTTCCTGACCCGTTCCACTCACCCGCCAGTGGCGAGTAAACTCCCCAATGAATAAAACATCCAAATTTTGCATCGGTGAACCAATCCACTCTGTGACTATGTTTTTTCATATCATCTGTGTACCATGACTTCAACGCCTCTACATAAGCGTCTTTGTCTTGTTTCAAAACAATGTTTTTAGGGATCTCCAGCCCTTGCTCGTCACCACTGTTGGCTGGTAATAATGATGAATTTTGAGCGTATATTTGCAACATGCAAAAAGCAAAAAATATTCCAATTAAATAGAGTGACGATTTCATGTATTTATAAGTGTGTTTTTTTTATAATAAAATAATTTGTTCATCAACTGTCGAATTTTTGGAGTATGATTAAAATATTTCAAAGTACTAAAGTATTCTAAAAACTTATTTTGAATCCCATAATAGGTATTTCAGGTACGGAAAATGCTGGCATATCAATTACTAAACCTTCGGATGTCTGTTTCCATTTTAAATTTTTTCTGGAGCCAAGCAAAGAAATATTTTTAATTGGCTGATTTCCGTACGCTGACAATGTTTTAATCATTACACGCTTACCGCGAAAGCTACACACAAAAGCATAAAGGTCATTGCCTTTACATAAAAAGCGAACTTCTGGAATGATTGTCTTAGATGTTGCGTCATTTTCGGCATCCTTCATTGTATTGTCAATATCATTCTTCCCATTTTCTATTCCAACAGGAGCTTTTTCTAAAATTTCACCATCCACTTTCCATATACGAGTACCGTAAATTCCTTCCGAATTTTTAGCCATCCATTTACCAATAATGGCAAACCTATTGAGGGCTGGCTGAGTAATTTCGCCCAAGGCAGTAGGCCCAATATTGAGTAGAAAATTTCCCCCTTTGCTCACAATTTCAAGCAGTTGGCGAACCATTAACTCCGGAGATTTATAGACACTATCATATTTAATATAGCCCCAGTTTTTACTCATAGTGATGCACGATTCCCACAAAGCGGATTGTTTGCCTTTCACTATTTCTT
>CAMBSB010000206.1 GCA_945870155.1 Paludibacter jiangxiensis
TTGAGCGTTAATTTGAATATTGCTCAAAGCAGTCCCATTTACGTCGGTAAGCACTGCATAACAATAAACCGAAGTATAACGCATGGTAGGTTCAATGCCTCTTACTCTGTAAGCAATGGTTTCGTGTATGTTAAATGAATTATTACCCACTGCACTAATATTCATTTTATCAGTACCCGAGATGAGTATGTTTTTGGCTGCTGATGCAGGAAAATCAATTTTATAGATGGCACTTTTTTTCGAAGGGGTAAAGCTTAATGTAATATTATCGTCTATTAAATAAGTAGAATATAGCCACGGACGAACTGTCTCCAAATCGTGGTCGATAGTCATTTTGCTTTTCCAGCTTGCATTATTAATTGCACCTACAGTTACTTTCATTTGCATAACTCCCTTATCGCGGTGACCTTCCACATGCAAAGGCCACGAACTAACCTGATCTGCAATATAATCGGGTTTAAGCGGAATCATCCGTAGCATTTGGTTTGGTAAGCTAAAGGTAGGATACGTTGGGACCAATAACTGAGAAACATTCCCAATTTTGGGATCTACGTATTTTGTAAAATCCTTTTTAGCAGCGGTAAGCGTAACTGTAACAAACAAGCTACTTAAGGCTAAAAGAAATGTGGATACTCTTTTCATTAATTATAATCGTGATTTGATAAATTATTAATTTATGTGGTCAAAGATAGAGTTGCAATATTAAAAAGTAATTAATTATTGATTAATTCAGGGCTTTAATTGATTTTTTTTTATAAAAGGAGTTTTTAAAGCTCTTTTTTTATAGAAAAGTTTTTAAACCATTCCTTATCTCGGTACAAATCTTCGAAAGGTGATTGTAAAGCTGTAGACTTTCCTACATCGCCTACACTCATCGCTATAATTCGTATAAACCGCGAATTTGGCAATGTTATGTTTGTTGCGTTTTCAGGAATTTCAATGCGATAGGCAAAAAGATAACTATAATCGTAAAATGCATCCCCGGCAGGCAAATGATGGTGCGAAGCCGACCAAGCAATGCGTTGATTACGAATGAAAGCCGGACGAATGGTTTTCAGTTTGTTACGTAGTGAATACGATAATTCAGCCACAGTGCCTTCGAATTCGCGATTATCCCAAGAACCCAAATAGCCCGTCCAACCGCCAATGGTGAGTGGAAGATCTTTTCCGCCTGACTTAAATATTACATCCATATCCACATCGGATGCGGCCAATAGATGCAACACTTTTGTTCCTTTTGGTAAATCTATGGTTTGTCCCAGACAAGCTACCGCATTGTAATCGCCCACTTTGCGGGAACCAATAGAGAATGTTACATTTCCCATGCAAACCGTATCTCCTATCATTTCGGCAGGATATGTTCCGCCTTTACCATCCATAGTTCCACGGTGACCTTCGTTACGAGGATTCCGATCATCATATCCATCTTCGCGATAGCTATTGTAACTGAAAATATCGGTATCGTATTTAAGTGTCAATGGTTGTGTTGATGCAATTAATGACTTAGCGCCAGCAAATTTCAATACTATAGTTTTTAATTCATAAGGTTCAAAATCAAGTGTTAGCGCACCTTTTTTTGTGACCAATGGCATGTTCAACGGTCGCTCCACCCCATCGAGCATTGCTGCTGAGGCAATTGGCAATGCTGCTGAAAGTTTTACAGCCTTACATCCTACGCCATTCAATTCTTGCAAACGCACAATAACACCCGAACCATCCTCAGCCATTTTCAGGGCTTGAATATTGACTTGGTCGTTGTTAATTTTTAGGAATGAGAATGAATTTGCATTGCCTTTGTGTCTGGTTACTTCAAATACGGCAGCTTGTTGCTCAAAGCGCATGGCTTCCCATTGCGTTTTGGCTTGTCGCCAGTCGGCTTTGTGGCTTGTGATGGCATACGTAAACTCATGTCGACCCCAATCTTGCCATCTCATTTCGCTCATAGTGCCATCGTCGAGCACTTCTTGTACACTTTCTTTGGTGTCGGGACCATGAATTAAGGTCAATCGCATGGTATTATCGTCCACTTTATCGCTGCCATATTTGGCTCCGGTAAGAATAGAAACACCAAAATCGCCCGACTTATCCGTTAAATCGAACCACGAATGATGCGAAACTTCGTACTGTTTTTCGGTTCTATTTGCACGTTTAATGGTGCCCAAACCTAAATTGTAAGTAGCATCGGGTGCACTTGTGGTGAAATGAAATGCCGCCTTAAGCAATGTGCCACGCGTTTTCCAATCAATTTGGTTACGTGTTTCAATACGGTTTCCACCAGCTCCCGCCGAAAGTTGTATGCGTTGTGTGAATGTTGAACATTCGTTTTCGCGCACTACTTCTATGGCAATACGAAGTGGTCCATTTTCAACAATCTTAACCGAAATAGGATTGGCGACCACACTGCGAGCAGGTTTCTGAATGTCTTTCCAGTAAATGCGCCACGCCGGTTTTATTGCTGGAAAATCTTCGCCAAACTCCAATTGTATGGGTTTTTCAAGAATTTCTTTACCTAATTTTTTATCGAAAATACTAGCAATATCGCCGTTCGTGTCAATTTTTACCTGATAGTTTTTGTTTTCCAAATAATTACTTTTCACCAACAAATCCGCATTTCCCAGTTGTGCTTTTGCTTCGCGCAACGAATACACAACTGCTCCAACAGGCGGAAGATCAGCTAGAAAAAGTATGCGACGTAAGCCATCAAAGCCTGTTGTGATTTGCGAAGGAACTTCCGTTCCTTTAGTATCATATACTGCAATAAATTCGGTTTTTGATAAAGCATTGGGAATAAATGCTTCTGTAATTTCTTTTCTGGAAATTGATAGCGGATTAAAAACCACAATTGGTACACCAGCTACATCTGTGTTAAGTGTTTGAGCTAAAGCACCGATGGCATCTTTGTACACGCCTGCAAACTTATTCAATGCAATAATGCCATCGTTCCAGCTATATTCGTACGCTTTAGGAATACTTGTTCCGGGAAGGTTATCGTGAAACTGATTGCGAAGCATCAATCCCCATGCATTATTCAGGGTTTTTTGCGGATACTTGGAACCAGTGAGTAAAAGAGCCGAAACAGCTGCACGCTCACTGGCATCAGCCAACAATTCAGCATCACGATTTAATTTTTTGGTATAAGCCTGCGATGTAAGTACCCCTGTGGAATGTTCAATAAGTTGTAATTCATTATTCCATGTTGGAAACTTTGCTGCCTGCTTATCCGTAATAGCCCTGAACATTAGGTCGGCTTCACTAGCAATTACTTTAATTGGTCCCGGCGTTGCATACGATTTTTCGAGTGTTTCAATATTGACCGTTTGCACTGCTCCACCTCGGTCGGCATTGTTTTTATCACCACCACCCAAATAGAAATAATCAATTGGAAGTCCTGATTTATTTTCGTTTTCTTTTAAGCGTTCGACTATTTTTTTGTCGGTAGAAAAAATATTCTTATGAGCACCAGCGTAATTACCTCCATTTAGTGCAGCAATAACCGATTTTCCATCAGGTCCAATCCAACGCCCTACATTAAAAGGAATACCATTGGCCGAGCCCCAAGTTAATTTTTGAGTAGAAAAACCCCGTATGCCACAATGGTTTAATACCGAAGGCAATGAGTAAGGAAACCCAAAGCAATCGGGCAACATAAACTCACGACTCTCTATGCCAAATTCCTGTTGGAAATACTGCGTCCCCATAAGTAATTGGCGAATATTTGATTCAGACGATGGTACGTTTACATCGTTTTCGACCCACGAGCTACCACTCGGATACCAACGACCTGCTGCCACCCATTTCTTTAGTTCTTGGTATTTTTCGGGATAATACTCACGCATCATCTGATAACGACTTGCACCTGACCAATTAAATACATAATTCGGATACTTTTCGAAGGCAGCAAAATTATCATCCAAGGTATTTTTTAGAAAATCGCGAATTACTTGCGGATACGACCACCGCCACACATCGTCGAGATGCGAATAGGGCACCAAAAACAGTGTTGGTTGTGTTAGGTCAATTGATTTTGGATCAATGGAAGCATTATTTGTTTTTGATTTACTCATTTGTCCATAAGAAAATGAGGAACTGAGAATCATAAACAAAAAAAACACTTGTGCAATTCGATTTTTTATTGTTTTCAAAAAGAATAATATCATTTTGTTGATTATTTGCCTCTTGCTTTAGCTGGAGGATTCAAAAGATTGTTTTTTTAAGGCTTTAGCCTAATAAGAATCAATTACAAGAATCTTTAATGATTAAAAATTTGGCTAAAGCCCTTATATTCTCTAATTTTATCCTCCAGTTAAAGCTAGAGGCAATTAAAAAAGCGGGGCTTGGGGCTTTTTTTAATTCTTTTTAATTCTTGCTTCTTTGTAATCCCAGCCTTTCATTTTGCATACAGCAATAGCGTGCGAATCCCAAGTTGGTTCTTCAGGGTTATGACCTCCAGGAAAGCAATCGATGGCAAGATACTTCAAAGAATCTGCACCTTCACAAAAAGTTTGGTGATAACAATTACGTGGAACGTGCACAAAATCCTTCGGATTGACGATAAAACTCTCTTTTTTGCCACCACGTTCCAAATCCAATCGACCTTTACCTGATAGAATATAAAAAATTTGCTCGGTATCATCGTGTATATGTCGGTGTGTAAATTTATTAGGTGCCACCTGTACAATAAATGCTTCGCAAGTTTCAGCATTTGCACGGTCCATTACCAATAAATTGTCGTGTGTAGGAAAATAATAACCTTGGGTTACACTGTCGGCAGTGCTGTAAACCACTTTGGTGGTAAGTGGACTAACTGACGATACAAGAATGTTTTTTACATCGTCTTTTTTTGTATGCAAGCTATACGCTGCTACTGTTAATAATACGCCTAATATAAAGGCGATTACGGGTATTAATACTGATTTTTTCATACTATTTTTTTTAATGCTTTTTCAAATTTTCAGCACAACGTATGGCATCCCAAAGTTGTTGGTATTTCATAATATAAAGAATATTGGGACGTTTGTTTTTTTTGCTTTGATAATCCTGAATGGGAGTAAACCCAATTCGAATAAGGCAAAAGTGTAGGATATTTTATTAAAACTCATTTCAATTAGATATTTAAAGTATCAAGTTAGATTTACTTCTAACATGACACAAAAATATCCAATCGTCATTAATTAAAACTTAATAAAAGATTAATTTCAAGGAAATAATAGCGGAATACTAGAAAAAGTTTCATTGTTTTGTAAAACTTTCAAAAGAACACTCAAATTCTTCGTTTAGTAGCATTTTATATTCTTTACAAAACGAATTGAACACGTCTATTGCAATTTTTTTTCTACCCAATTTAATGAGCGATTTACATTTTAGTTTAATGGCGTCTTCATTCAGCGTATCTAACACCAAAATGGTATCGGCAATCATTATAAGTAATTTAGGATTATCAGCAAGGTTTTTATTTTCCTTAATTGATAATAGGGCATCAATCACTAAGTTGGAATAATCGGACTTAAAATTATCCATCCAATCTTCCTGAATATTTGGCAATAATTCGCCTGCCGAAATAATTTGCAACAAATTCACTAGGTTTTCAATCGATAAATCTGAGTTTTTTGGTATTGTTTTCAGCAGGGCTAATGCTTCATTATAATCGCAATAAGCATCCTCATTAAAGTTAATATACCAGTAGGAATTATCGTTGGTTACTTCTATTGCTCCAATCGAACTTAAAATCATTCTGATTTTACTAATGTAAACTCCACGGTTATTACGAGCACTATCATCTGACTTATCGTACCACAAAATTTCTTTAAGTTTTACATTCGAAATACCTTTTCCGTTTTTCAGCGTGTACAGAATTATTAGCGTCAACAAATATTTCATGGCAGGAGTAAACTCACCTGTTTTATCGTGATTTTCCTTATCAATTATCTGAAATCCTCCCAACAAATAAATTCCAGGTCGTTTTATTTCTTTTACTGGTAGAACGAACTGATCTAAAGTATTTGTTTCAATCTGATTTGCAAAATCAGTTGATTGATCTTCCATTTTACGACGTTTTTTACGCATCATTATATATACAATAATAAATACAATTAACATCAAACCAACAGATACATACGACCAAAGATATTTAAAATGTGTTGATTGTAAAACCTCATCGGCCGATAGTATTGGGTACGAAATCTCGTAGGTGTTCAAAATATAATCGGTTGACTCAGATTTATGAATGGTAACAGCAAACATTTTTTGAGCTGCTTCTGAATAAAACAACATGGCCTCCGATTGCGTGTCTTGAAAATAATACGAAATTGTATCCGCTAATTCAACAGTACCGGGTTGCTTTAAATCAATTTCTTTAAGTAGCAAATAAGTAGAGTAACGGGTAGGATTATAAAAAAGCGAATACGCTTTTTTTCCAGTCTTATCAAAAATCATAGTTCGTGCAGCCACCTCATTTTTGTCGGTTGAGCTTAACTCCCAGCGTTTAGAAACTTGAAACGTACGCAAATTTACAGCATATAAATCGTTGAAAATTTGCGCTCCAAACTCCTGTTTACCCGTTGGATTTCCTATACCACCATAAATATATAAAGTAGAATCGAGAATACCTGTTGCTGATAAATATCGAGGTGAAATGGATGGTGCAAATGTTTTTGAAACAACACTACCATCCTTTGAAAGCTGCTTAATTGCGGACTTGTAGGTATAAAAACCATAGCCAAAAATCTGAAATAAACTCGAATCAATAGGCGAGAAAAAATTATTATGTTGCTGATATTCCGATTCTCTTTTATGATCAATAGGAGTATCCCAACTCTTCGATACAAAATTAAATCTAGACCTTGTAGGTTGTGAACTTTCAAAATCAACATAAACAATTTGATGTTTATTTGAGTCGTACACAAACTGATTGGAAAGTTTGGTTATAGGCAGTTGTGGTTGAAATGGATATTCAATTAGTTCAGAATTAGCTAAATTGTAGCTATATACTTTGTTTTCGGATACTATAAATAGGGTGTTTTCTTCGTCGAAAACAGCAAATACACGTGAAGGGAATTTCAATTCCCGTTTATTTCCCCAAGCAATATGTCTATCAATAACCCATACTGGATTGGTTGTAGTAGCTATTTTGTAATTCAACTTATCATAAACAATATTCTGCCCGTGTTTATTTAATTCCCACAAATGCTCTTTTCGTTTACTATCGATATTTACATAAATATTTTTAATGATAATTGGTGGTACATCGCAACTGACAAATAGTGCTCTTTTATTAAGTCCAAAGCACACATCAACCATTTTTTTGGGAGGGAACTTAAATTTTGACTTAGAAACATGACCATTCAGTTCAAAAACGCATTCTTCTTTTAAACAGTTGAATGTTAATTTAATGCGATTCCAGCCAGTTGAATTGAAGTAAGAATTCTGAATCGGAACTTCACATAAATCTTTTTTTTCGGCTATAAATAAAAGTTGAGCATTGGTTCTGGAAGGTACATTGAGCAATAAATCAAAATTCTGATTGTTTTCGAAAATTATTCTAAAAACATATCCAAATTTTACAGACGTATCTTGTAACTTCAAATCGAATTCCATGCTAAACGAATCTGAAAATTCAAATGGCTTTTCAGATGTCAGATGCAATGAGGTGCGTAAATCTTTATTGACGTCGTTGGATTGAAATAGCAAACCGTTCTCATTTTGTGCAAATAAGAAAGCTGAATAAAGGATTGAAATATAAAGAAATATGCTTCGTCGATATGACATATTATTATTAGAGATTTACTTTGCTATGCAAAAATAGATTATTATTCTGAATTTTCGTACAATAAATGTATTATTGCTTCAAAAAAAACAGGACACGTCCAACTTGCTGAACATATCCCGTTTATTAAACTAAACTTACAAAACCAAATACCTTAATTGAAAACTATTTTTTTAGTTAACGTTTTACCTCCATTGCTAACTGTAACAAGATAGATTCCGGAGTGGAATGCATTATCCAAAACGGTGACAGCATTTATCATTTGTATCGTAACTAATTTTCGACCAATCATATTGTACACCGAAATGGAAGCATCGCTTTTTAACTCATTCGTATAACTGATTACCAAACGATTATTTAAACGTGCTACATTTAATCCGTTATTTTCAATAAAATTATTTACAGCAGTTGTACCTGACTTATTCCAAGCACCCATTTGAATAGCCGAGCGTGTAGCTCCTGAAAAATCGGTAGTTACACTTGAGCTAACACCTGTTAATGTTGTGGAAGTCATATAATTTGCCGCTAATATACCGCCTGCCGATGCAAAACCAGGATCTACATTCAAACTATTTATATCTTGTCCTGTTACAATTACTGAACCAGAAGCAACATCCACTCCACCATAACTACCTAATATAGCACCACTTGCACCTGTAGCTTGATAATCATTTGCATTTACAGCAATAGTTCCGGTAGCAGCCGGCATAAGTAGTGCATAATGTAACCCGGTTGCTCCATTGTTAGTACGTGCATTTA
>CAMBSB010000207.1 GCA_945870155.1 Paludibacter jiangxiensis
TTAATGTAGATTCAAAAAAAGTAGTAATTTTGTATCGATTTTGAATTATAAAATAAACATGTTAAATTTTTAATTAAAAGAAAATGAAAAAAGTATTTTTATTTTTTGTTGTAGCTATCGCTTTTGCTTCTTGTGCTCCTAAAGCTACTGAAGAAGCTGTTGTTGCTGAAGATACAGTTGTTGCAGTAGTTGATACTGTTGCTGTAGTTGATACTACTGTTGTTGATACTGTAGTAGCTAAATAATATTAAGCTATCACAAAAAATGCATCAAGCATTTTAAAGTCCGTTAATTTGTTAACGGACTTTTTATTTTTTATACTATTTCATTCAAAGCTTTTTGTGTACTTTTGCAAAAAAATTATTTTATATAGAGATGTTACGAATTGCTGTTCAAACCAAAGGCAGATTATACGAAGAAACTATGCTATTGTTGACCGAATCAGGTATCAAGCTTGAATCGGGAAAACGTTTACTGTTGTTGCCTGCAAAAAATTTTCCTTTAGAAGTTTTATTTTTACGTGATGATGATATTCCTCAGTCAGTGGCCGATGGTGTTGCCGATGTTGGAATTGTTGGTGAGAATGAATATGCTGAAAAGAAAAAAAATGCTCTTATTACAAAACGATTAGGTTTTAGTAAATGTAGATTGTCATTGGCTATACCAAAAGAAATTAATTATACTGGAATATCATGGTTCAATGGTAAAGTTATTGCAACTTCCTATCCAGAGATATTAAGAGATTTTTTAAATAAACATAATGTTAAGTCTGATATTCATGTAATAACAGGGTCAGTAGAAGTTGCACCTGGGATTGGTTTGTCAGATGCTATTTTCGATATAGTAAGTTCAGGTAGCACTCTGATAACTAATCACTTAAAAGAAGTTGAAGTGTTAATGAAATCAGAGGCTTTGTTAATTGAACATCCAACATTAAGCGAAGAAAAAAAGGCAATACTTCAGGAACTACTTTTTAGATTTGAAGCTGTACAAATGGCTGAGGATAAAAAATATGTGTTAATGAATGTGCCAACTCATAATATTGAACAAATTATTGAAGTATTACCGGGAATTAAAAGTCCAACCATTATGCCATTAGCTAAAGAGGGCTGGAATTCACTACACGTGGTGATTAGCGAAAAACATTTTTGGGAAGTGATAGGTAAACTAAAAGCACTGGGAGCAGAAGGAATTTTAGTTGTTCCAATTGAAAAAATGATATTATAGAATATTAGTTTTAAATGAGCAATCCATTATCTACAGATAATCGAGAATTTAACCTTTGTATCGATCAAGGAAATTCAAGAACAAAAATTGGAGTATTTGATGGTGATATTTTGTTGGAAGTTTTTAAATATGAGTATTTCGATGTATCAGTTCTTATTGATTTGTCAAGTAAATTTAAAATAAAATCATGTATTTATTCCAGTGTTATTGAGGTTGATAATGAATTTTTGGATTTTTGTACTTCAAAATTTAAGACCTTTGTTTTTTTAACTCATAATACGCCTATACCAATTACGAATACATATTCAACACCACAAACTTTAGGTAAAGATAGATTGGCAGCTGTAGTTGGTGCGTCATTTATTAAACCTAACAAAGATTTATTGGTAATTGATGCAGGAACTGCAATCACTTATGATTTTATAACTGCTGAAAAAATTTATCTGGGTGGTAATATTGCTCCAGGTATAGAAATGAGGTTAAGAGCCTTGCATGAGTTTACCGGGAAATTGCCTCTGGTTAAAGCATCTACTGAAAGTCAATTGCTGGGAACTGATACACAGTCAGCAATATTAAGTGGTGTTTTACAGGGTATGATTTTTGAAATAAAAGGTTATATAGACATTTTTAAGTTTAAATATCCTGAACTTTTAACTTTATTAACAGGTGGTAGCACTTTTTACTTTGATACAAAGCTAAAAAGTCCCATCTTTGCAGAAAAAAATTTAGTATTAATCGGACTTAACTGTATTCTTCAATTCAATGTTAAAAAATAAATTAATTTTATTTGCAATTTTACTGTTTGTTGCAATTCAAATTTCTGTTAGTCAAAACAATACTAATTCACCTTATACTCGATTTGGTTTTGGTGATATTAGTGATAACAATTCAGGAGAACAACGTGGAATGGGTGGCGTTGGTATAGGGTTGCGTAACAAAACGGGTATAAATACAATTAATCCAGCTTCATATAGTAGTGTGGATAGTATGACCTTTATGTTCGATATTGGAGTTTCTGCTCTTTATTCTCGTTTTACCGAAACAGCAGGTAGCACAAATAAACTAAATGCAAATTTAGAATATATAACCATGCAATTTCCATTGTCAAAAAATTTTGGATTTAGCGCAGGTTTGTTACCCTATTCGTTTTCAGGATACAATTTTAGTGTTAACTCTAATTTGACTACCAGTCCCGATACAATTAAAACTACTCAATCATTTTTTGGTAATGGAGGTATTAGCCAGGTTTATGGTGGTATATCATATATGTTTCTTAATCATATATCAATAGGTGTAAATGCTTATTATATGTTTGGAAGTGCGGTTAATTCAAGATTGTTGAGTTTTACAAATTTAAATAATTCATATAATTCATATCAAAGCGATTCAATAGCGGTTTCAAATTTACGTTTTAGATACGGATTACAGTTTTTTAATACGTTCGACAAAAAGCATGATGTAAACTTAGGAATAATTTATGAGTTTAAAAATAAATTAAATGCCACTTATTCAGAGTTTACTTCGAGCGTAGGTACAGATTTAACACCTTACAAGGAAGTATATTCAAAATTTGAGACTCCAACTATTTATGGAATTGGATTAAATTATATGTATAATAAAAAAATATCCGTAGCATTAGATTATTCACTACAAAAATGGAGTGATGTTCAGTACTTTGGAGTTGTTGACTCGTTAAATGACCGTTCGAAAATAGCATTAGGTATTGAGTTTTTGCCAAACCCAAGAGGTCGAAAATTCACAGATAAACTGTTATATAGAGCCGGATTAAATATTAGTGAACCTTACTATAAATTTGAAGGATCCACTCAACCTAAAAACTTTGGCATAAGTTTTGGTATTGGTATGCCATTGAAGTCAAGTAAAACTGTTGTAAATACTTCATTCGAATATGGTAAAATTGGAACAAGTGGTCTGCTTCGCGAGGACTATTTCAAATTTACTCTCAATGCAACATTTAACGAAAACTGGTTTTTCAAACGTAAACTATAAAATATAATAATTTAAAATGAATATGAGAACATTTGTAGTATTAGCATTAAGCGTTGTAATGTTTACAAATTGCTTTGCACAAAAAGAGTCCAAAAAGGACAAAAAAGACAAACAAACCACTGTTGTAGCTCCTGTAGTTGAAACACCGGTTGTTACAGAAACACCAGTTGTTACTGAAGAATGTATGATTAACATTAGCTTGTTTAACGAATCGGCAAAAAACAAACAATATGCTGATGCATTAACTCCTTGGAATGCAGTATATAAAGCTTGTCCGGGTGCAAATAAAGCTATTTATAGTCGTGGTAGCGAAATTATTAAATGGGAAATATCTCAAGCCAAAGATGCAGCGGCATATCAAGCAGCTTTTACAAAACTAATGGGATTGTATGACAATCGAGTTAAGTATTTTGGAAATGATGAAAAATATCCAACAGCTTGGATACTCGGCATAAAAGCCCTTGATTATATAGCCTACGTAAAAAATGATGATTTAAAAAAACCTGCTTACGAATGGCTTGAAAAATCAATTGATGGTATGAAAGAAAATACTGAATTAGAAATAATTCGTCAATTTTTAGTGCTTTCGAATGGTTTATATAAATCAAATGCTGCACATGCAGAAAAATTTATTGCTGACTATATTAAAGCCAATGCCGAAATGGAAGCAATTTCAGCCAATACAGCCAATAAAAACTCTGCAAAAGCAATTGAGTTAAAACCAGCTTTAGATGCACTTTTTGCTCAAAGTGGAGCAGCTGATTGTGCTACTTTAGACAAAATTTTTGGTGATAAAGTAAAACAAAATTTAGATAAACAAGATTATTTATTAAGCATTATTGGTTTTTACAGAAGGGTTAAATGTACTGAATCGGATGTGTATTTTAATGCAGCTTTAGCCTCGCACAAATTGCAACCATCTTCAGAATCTGCTGCTGCTTGTGGTGCCATGTCGTATAAAAAAGAGGAGTTTTCTAAAGCTATCAATTTTTATGATGAAGCTACAAAACTTGCAACAGATAAAATGGACAAGGCTGATTACCAGTTTACTAATGCTCAAATTTGCTACAAAGAGTTAAATAATTTTTCACGTGCTAGGGAATATGCCCGTAATTCTTTGGACCATAACCCTAACAACGGTAAAGCTTATTTGTTGATAGGAAGTATGTATGCTAAATCAAGAGGTATTTTTGATGATCCAGTTTTAGCAAAATCAGTTTATTGGGTTGCTGTTGACAAATTTATTAAAGCAAAACAAATTGATCCTAGTGTAACAGAAGATGCAAATAGTTTAATACGTACTTATAGTGGTTATTTCCCTTCTAAAGATGATATTTTCTTTCAACCACAATTGTCAGCTGGAAAATCATTTTTCGTTGGTGGATGGATTGGTGAATCTACAACTTGTAGATAATTATTCATTCAATTTTACGAGTAATTATTTAGTCATTTGATTGCTGTTTTGTTTATGTAAATGACTGTAAATTAACTATTACTTAAATTTTGTTTTGAAATCAAATAGAATTTTTAATCGAATATTTAACATGACAACTGCCTTTATGGTAGTTGTTGTGTTGTTTATTGCTGTTTCTTGTGGTAATAAAGAAATAGAGAAAACATCTGCTATAACAGACAGAACAAAATTGCCTAAACTTAAAGCAACCGAAATTACCACGGTAATTTCCGATTCGGGAATAACACGTTACAGAATTTCTACTCCTCAATGGGAAATGTATGATAGAGCTAGTCAGCCTTATTGGGAGTTTACAAAGGGCATTCACTTAGAACGATTTGATCAAAATTTAAAAGTAGATGCGAATATTCACAGCAAATATGCCAAATACTTTCAAAACGAAAAACTTTGGGAGTTAAAATGTAATGTGAGAATGACTAATATTAAAGGTGAACTTTTCGAAACAGAACATCTTTTTTGGAGTCAATATGATGAGAAAATTTATTCAGACACGATTGTTAAAATCACACAGCAATCATATATTATTCATGCTGTTGGATTTGTCTCGAACCAGCAAATGACTAAATATCAATTTAGAGGAACTAGAGGAGTTTTTCCAGTTGAAGACAAATAAAATGATTTATTGATTTAATACGAGTATAATTCAAATATCAATTCTATTTTTAAATTAATGTATACTAGACACTTAAATTAAACAGCTCTCCGAACTAATCATTTTTTACTTTTCAATGCTTTTGAAATTGCCGGTTGTACCAATGACTCCATAATTTCATACCCTTTTGCAGTACAATGAACGCCATCCGTAGTATATTCTTTTATCATAGCATTTTGATTATCAGCCATTGCTGAGAAATAATCGAGATAAGTATAGCCTTTTAAGTTACAATAAACTTTAATCATTTCGTTTAATTTTGGAATTTTGATGTTAGGTTCCATTCCCTTTTTCCACGGATAATCATAAGCAGGTAAAACTGAACACAAAACAACTTTAATTTTATTTGCACTTGCAATTTCAGCCATTGACGAGATATTGTCCATAATCATTTCTAGTGTTGTAGGTCCAGTGTTTCCTGCAATATCGTTTGTTCCGGCTAATATTACAACAACACAAGGTTGCAAGGCAACTACATCTTGTTTAAAACGTACTAACATTTGAGGCGTTGTTTGTCCGCTAATCCCTCTACATATATATGGATTTTTTTCAAAAAATTCCGGATTAATCTGTTTCCAGCCCTGCGTAATTGAATTACCCATAAAAACCACTCTTTTTTCGTTTTTCAATGGTTTTTCTAAACTTGCGTTTTCTAATTGATAATGTTTTAAATTAGCCCAATCCTGAGCTTTTGAAAATAAAGATGTAAATATTAATGCGCACATTATTAGATATTTGATATTAGTTATATGGCTCATTTTGTTATAATTAGTTTGTGAATTATAGTATTTTAAAAATTATAGAAATGAATATTTTAGATTTTATAGTCCGTCATTAAAATACTTTGAATTTTCATATTCTCTTGTTTGTCAAGTTTTAACATGCAATTTTGTATCCTCTTTCTAAATTTCCAACAAGTCATTTGGTTTAGACCCAATAGGTCGGAAAAGTTATATGATGAAAATTCATTTCCTAAAACACAAACATTATATGCTATAAAAAAAGCTTTATTTGTTGGAAACTTGATATTGTGAAAAATTGTATGAGCTGTTGCCGATTCTTCCTTTTTACAACGCGTACATCTACGTGATGAATGGGTTTTACCTTCACAATAGTTGGTATGACCACAATTTCGACATATATAGCCATCTGCCCATTTTATGTCAGCCACAAATTTCAAAACTTTTTCATTGTCATTGAAAAGTTCTTTAGCCATTTCAGGTGAAATATCCTTTTTGAAGAGCATGATAATCAGAATAATTTAAATAATTGTAATTTCGAATGACAAAGATATGAATTAATTTAGTGTTACCAAAATAATTTATTAGTGACATCATTGTGATTTAAAATTCTTTGATTATCTTTGTAAACAAACTATTGATTCCAAAGAATCAAATATATAATTTAATTTTAAAAATAAAAAATGATTGATTTATTGAAAAAGATTTTTGGAATTTCTCCAAAAATAAATTTAGCCGATATTGTAAAGGAAGGCGCTATTATATTGGATGTTAGAACCAAAGGTGAATATGCTTCAGGACATATCCGAGGTTCAATTAACATACCGCTCGACAAACTTGCTGCAAATTTAAATAAATTTAAAGGAAAAAATAAAGCCATCATAACTTGTTGTGAATCGGGCATGAGAAGTGCTTCTGCAAAAGGTATTTTAACTTCAAATGGGTTTGCAAATGTTCATAATGGTGGTAGTTGGTTAAGTTTAAGAAGAAAGTTAGATATTTATTAAGAATATATTTCTCCCATTTTTTGAGTTTGCTCAACTGTACTAAATGCAGTATTAATTGCTTCATGACAGTTCTGTTGAAGATTGATGTATAGTTTTCTATCAGTCAATACATTACGAAGTGTTGTTATTAGCACTGAAACGTCCTCAGGATTGTAACAAAGTCCGGCTTTACTTTTTTCAATCAGTTCAGGGTAAGCACCAATCTCGGGCATTACAACCGGAACTTCTGCTGCAAAAGCTTCCAAAATATGCATGCCGAATGCTTCTTTTCGACGCGAAGGAACACAAAACAAACTTATGGAATCCAAAAAAATCTTTTTTCCTTCGTAGGATAAATCTTCGAAAAATTCAATATCATTCTCAATATTTAGCAGTTTTGCTTTACGATTAATTTCCGATATGATTTTTTTGTAATCGTCGGTATATCCTCCTGTATATTTGAGTTTTAGCTTGCTAAATTGCGATTCCTTTTTTAATTCGGCAAAAGCTTCGAAAAGGATATCAGCACCAAAATGACTGTTAATTTTCGACATGTAACCAATGGTGTGAAAATCTGTTGGATGTTGATTTTTCCTAATTAAATCGTCGCCTAAACTGTTGTAAACCACTTTAATTTTTTCAGAAGGAATGGTCAGTTTAGAATGCATTAAATTAGCATAGTGCTGACTTACAGCAATAAAACTGTCGATATGTTCTGCGTTTTCGCTAATAATTTTCCATGTTTCGGAGCAATATGGTTCGCGCATGTCGTCTACCCATTCGTCTTCGTCCTGAAGCGTACAAATTACTTTGCAACCCAACTCTTTTTTCAATTTAGCTGCCAAACCCGACAATAAAGCATTCGAAAGGTGTACTACATCAGGTTTTTCGTGTTCTTTCAGCCAATTAATTAATATATCCAAATCGTGTGCCTGTTTGCCGTGTTCGCCTCGCAGCATCGAAATTGTCATGGCTTCATTGCCGGAGGCACTTGTTGAACCAGATTGTTTGGCCGCAAATCGCAGTATCTTATCAGAATCCAATAGCTTTTTTGCCCATTGAGGTAAAAACTTAAAAATCGGGCTGATTTGTTCCAAATATATATTCACAGCACCATAAAAAATGGGACTATCGGCTTCGCAATCATCTATGGTAAGCGGTAAATACATGGGAATCATGAGTATATCATTGCCGGCACGTTTGAGCGATTGCGTCAGAAATTTATCTCTGGTGCAATTTCCACAATAAAACGAACCGCCCGAACCCGGTAATAAATATGCTATCTTCATGGATTACTTCCTTTAAATGCGTAAACTTTGCCATCTTTTCCGGCCACAACCAAAAAGTTATTTATTACTGCTGGTGTACTTTTCATTGCAATTCCTAACTCGTAAATGTAGAGTTTTTTGCC
>CAMBSB010000208.1 GCA_945870155.1 Paludibacter jiangxiensis
TTTTGTCCCAAATACTTTTCAAAAAAAGTTCCACCGGTATAATAACATGCAAAACCTCCGGAAATTGTTCCCCATATGGCCGCATCGGTTAACGAAAGTTTTTCGCTAGTCTGGAGCATTTGGTTGGCAACCGATGCAATGGCACCACCTACAAAATTATCACCACAGCCAGTGGTATCGCCTCGTAACTCTGGATTTATTTCAAAATCTTCCGAAATCCAATTGCAAACAGGTAGTAAGATATCAACAGCTTCGAATTTTTCACCTGAAGCGTAAATGTAGGTTGGTTCGCTGCCATGTGTAATGATAAAGGCTGCAGCTCCATTCAATTTATAATACTCCGTTATTTTTTCAAATTCTTCATGTCCGCTAATACGTTTCGCTTCTTCATAATCCATTATTAATAAATCAATTAAAGACAAACTTTTCAAGGTATCGCCTAATGGCCATGGCTTGTTTGGATTCGCTTTTTCGCTCCTAAAATCGTAAACGGTATTTACAACCGTAAAAGCACCTTTGTATTTTGCTGAATGTAACAAATCGGTGAGATTAGCGTGTAGTAGTGGTACAAGGGCTGTACCACCAAAAACAATGATATCCGAGTTCCAAAAATTAGAGTCAAAAAAACCCGAATTATAAAGTGCCGCAGCTCCAATATTGTTTATAAAGGTTCGTTCACCTTTTCCAGCATTAAAGTTGGGGTCGGAAAGAACCGTTGTGTAAGGAGTTTCGGCGTCGAAAATCGTAATATTATCTGTTTTCAGAGGTAATTTACGGAGTAAATCCAACAACACTTTCGATTTATCATCGTTCCCAAACGCACCATAATACCGAATATCAGCCGAGACATTATGAAGCAACTGTGCCGCACAAATACAACTTACCAACGACGGACCACCAATATTAAAGCTATCGTACACCTTTAAACCTCTGATTTCTGATAGTATTTTTGGTATTTTTACTTCTGAAAATTGTTCTAACTCATTGGCAAAAACTAAATTGCCAGGCATTAAACCCCCATCGCCATTAGTTTTCGATTTGTATTTTAAAAAAGCAGGCGAATTGAAATTGACATTTTTGTAAATAAAATCGCCTAATCCACAACCTGTAAATGAGATTTTCATCCTTTTAAATTTTTTGACAACGGACAACGGACGACAGACAACTGACAACCGAAATATTACGTTTGAATTATAAGTAAGCTTTGTATTCGCTTGATAATAAGAAAAGTGGTGCTTCGTCTTCTTCAATTTGTGGGAAGCGACCAATTTCTTCGTAGAAAAAATTATCGTTGGTATCATCGTTCACCGTACTCACTTCGCCTACCATAACGGGTGCTTCGATGCCATAAAAACGGTGATAAACGCCTGATTCCATGGTTACGCTCTGTCCGGGTTTGAGCCGAACGAATGCGCCGGGCTGCAAAGGAGTAACAACGCCATCTATTTTTACGTTGAATGGTTTGTCCGAAAAACTACCATCTGGTCGCGATTTGTAAAACTCAATCTCCAAAATTCCACCACCACGGTTAATAATATCTTCCATTTTTAGTTTGTGGAAATGCATCGGTGTTTCCTGATTTACTCCGGCTATCATTATTTTTTCGCAATAGCTTTTTTTGTCTTTCAGAATATTTCCATTGCGAATGGTAAAAAGCAGCAAACCACGTTTTTCGAAATCGTTGCTACCAAAATCGGTTAAATCCCAACCGAGCACATTGTCGATAATTTCGGAGTGTGTTTCGTACTTGCCTTTCCAGTCGGATGGGCTAAAAGTTGCCCAAATGGGCAAGTTGAACTTGTTTTCGGCAAAAAATGCCAATGCATTGCTCATCAATGCGTTAATTTCGCTTCGTTTCATGTAAATAGATTTTATAACCAAGAGTCAAGAACCAAACTGTCAGTCATATACTCATTGATTGTGTGTTTTTATTTAATAATTTCCTGTTTTCAAAATTTGTTAATATCCAGTTTCGCAATTTCAGTCAGCGCCCAATAAATACCATGTATTTCAAATTTTCGGCTAAAATCAATATCGTCATTCAATCGGTTTCCAGATTCGTCGGTGGCTTTAAAACTACAGCCTGCCATAAATGCATCGAGAATTTTATTGTAAGGCATTTTCAATTCTAAAGCTAAATGAATAGCTCCTGCCAAACGGTCTTCGGCACTGAGTTTACGCTTCAGATCGCAGCCTACACGGTAAATGGTATCGCCCAAGGCACGATTTTGAAAGCGGTAAATCAAGTCGTCGGCATGTTCGGTGAGTCCTTCCAATGTAAACTCGTCGGGATATTTTTTTAGCAAAATAGCCGCTGCCTGCAACATGGTTTCGTGCACCGTATTTTTAATTTCGGGAACGGCCAATGCTTCGTACAAATACACAAATTGCTGATTATGTTTAAAACCTAAATAAGCTGTTGTGGCATGTCCTAAATTGTGAATAAAAAGTTTGCGGTCTACCCAAGCTTTCATATTCTCCTTTGGCGATAATCCATCAAATGCTGGAATTGGATTTTTGAAAGCTTTTTTATCCAGAATCAAATTGTTGTAGGGTTCAGCAAACACTTGCAAAACATCGGCTTCCATGTCTTTTTTGAGCATAATAGGCACCATCTTACCAATGCTCGTTTCCACCAATCCAACCATTTTATCAAAAGGAAAATTTGGAGGCACTAATGGAATTAATTCTGTCCTAAAATAATCAGCTGCATTTCGTAGGTTTTCGGCAATTATTATATCCAATGGTGAATTATACATTTCTTTGTGTCGAAGCAATATTCCTTTAGCTATTAATGGAATAGCAGATGGTAATCCTTGTTGACCAATAGAAACAGCAACAATATCGGCAGTTGAAATTTCGTGGATAACTGCTTGTTCGTCGGTTGCCAAAACGCCTCGTACATTTTTGATACTCAGCACCTCATCACGCTCCGATTTAATAATTACATCGTAATTATGTCGACTATTCAACTCATCTATTACTGGCTTAAAAATATCGACAAACACCACTTCGTACCCTCCACGACTAAACAACTGACCAATAAACGAACGACCAATTTTGCCAGCACCGAAAAGAACGAGTTTACCACCAACCCCTAAAGGGGAGTTGAAGTTAGTTTTGTTTTGTATGTTATTATTCAACATATCGTATTTCTATCATTTTACTCTCACCGTCTTTCAAATTATACTTTTTTATTTTCAATAAATTATTTTCACTCCAATGGCTTCCTTTTAATGCTTTATTTTCCACCAAAATATTAAAAACTGCTTCGAATTGCGTTGGATTTGTAACTTTCAATTGCACTTTTTTAGCTCCCACCTTCACTATTTCAGCTTTTAAATGGTCGAAAGTGTAACAGGTTTTTAACTCTGTATCCACGTAAATCGAAGGCAATTCAACTGAGGTAAGCAGCATGGCAGTTTCGGCCCATGTAGACCCTGCCTTTATTTCGCCAATGCCCTCGAACCAATCTGTGGTGCTCACACGCTCGTTTATCCAACCCGCAGGCATATCGGCAATGGTACGCGTGGAGTGTGACATATATTGCGGTATTGCTTGGGTTATTTCTTTGAGTAATTGCAAATAAACCGGATTGTTTGTGGAGCGATATAAACGAAGCAGTGCTAAACCTGAGTGTGTACAAATGCCGGGTGAGCCATGTTTGTTTTGGGTGTTGGCAAACACTGTTCCTGTGGTTTTCATGTTGAGTTTACCGAACATACAGTTGTCAGAGTATGCATAATCGTAACTCATTACCCATGTTGAGAATTGCGCGGCCATTTCACGAGCATATTGTAACCATTTTTGCTCTCCTGTTTTTTGATACAACAAGGCAAAGGACTCGAGCATGGCATAAGACGATTCACTATCCGGATTTTGCATCGCATCGCCCGGACCACCGCAGGTAATGCCTTTCGAAACGTAATCGTCGTACATTTTTTGCGCAGAGAGTTCCGCAATTTTTAGGAATTTTGGATTTTTAAAATAGTCGGCTGCCAGCACCAAGGCAGCTGGAACTATAGCACCACTTGTAGAACCTCCAACCACGACATCGCCCGTAGAGCTATCCACAAAATTGCCAAACTGCCCCCATTTATCCCACAAACGCACAAAGGCATTGGCAACACCCAGCGTTCCCTGTTCCCATTGTGGGTTTACAGGTATTTTTCGGAACTTCATCAACTCCAGTTGTTTGATGATATAATAGAGCGCATCGCCACTTTTACGAACCAAATGCAGGTTTTTGAATTGTGGTTTACGAATATCGCCGCCATACCATTTGTTACCTTTTTCGCCACTATCCCAAAAGAAACCCGAAGGTGAAATACCATTGGGAAACAGCCAGTTGAAATTTGCGGTTACGTTTTTAAGTGTAGTTGTATCTTTCGAAAAAAGCAGCGGATAAGTCGAAATCATGCCGCCTGTCCAACCTATTTGCCAATCCTGCAAAAAGTTTTCGCGCATGCCAATGGCGTAATAACCCCACTCGGGCACAAAATTTTGGGTATTAAATTTCTGTTCGATGTTTTTATAACATTCCAAAAAAGGATAAATGTATGGCGCTATAGGTGCTGGAGCTAAATCGTACCTAGCCGCCAAAAATTGGTCGTAAAGCGATTGAGTATTTTGCGAAGGAAATAATCGAATGCGTAATGTAATTTTCACTTCGTCGCCCACCTTAAAGTTGGCAGGTACATCGGATGAAGCTACCGAATTATTAGTAATTTCGTACTTGTAACGTTCGCGTACCAAAGGTGAAACTATAGAAATACAGGCACTTTGATTTTTGGCATTTCGCGTTTCTTCCACATTGATTCCATAATCGCCCCAAGCATTGTTCTGAGTTGTAATAAGTAAAACTCCCTGTTTGTTTTTGGGCGAGTGAAAACCCACGCAAGGCAAAGTCATACCGCCACTTCGCTCTTGAATAAAGGATGGCCCTTCGTGAATATTAAGTCGTGGAACATCCGAAATAATCATTGGTTTATCAGGTCCGATATCGCGATAGTCGTTGAGTTTAGGCGAATATGGAATTTTGCGCGATTCGTAACGATTTCCATTGTATGCGGCAGCCGGCATTAGCACAAAATTCTCTTTGGCCCAATCAGAAACCTTAATTTCTACTGCCACAGCACTTTCCGACTCGTAACCTTTTATTAATTTAAAGCTAAAATTAGCATCGATTATTCCATTTTCAGCAGCTTTAAATTGCGACGAAACAGACCATTCGGCATGTTGCGTTTTAATCAATTGCTGACTCGATTGCTGCAGATTGGCATCAACCACATAACTATTTATCAACTTATTATATAAATTGTAATCGTAATTATTGACTCTAAAATTCAACGAAAGTTGGTTTTGAGTCAATAAATCCTGAATCTCGGTGGCTCGTATCGAGAGCAAATTCAGTGAAAGTATGAGTATTAGAAGGTGTTTCATGATTTTTGTTTTTTCAAAACGTGATACCCCTATGATGAAACTCGTTTTGATTTATACCGCAACATTGCTTCCACAAAATAATAATCGGCGTATGTGAGTGGTACATCTACTTCGCTATTTCGTGGCAAATCGCCCACGCTGTGTTTGAGTATAAAGTTGCCATTTTCGCCTTTTGCAGCTAAGTAATCGGGCGAACTTAGACTTGTTAATTGGCGTTTGGCAGCGTTCATATAACGTTTTGAGTTTTCGACAGTAACATATTCACTTAATTCAATCAATGCCGAACACATTACCGAAGCTGTAGAAACATCGCGTTTAGCATGGGGTATATTCGGTGCATCGAAATCCCAAAAAGGTACCAAATCCTTGGGCATGCGCGGATGGTTTAATAAATATTCGGCAATTCGGATGGCATGGTTAAGAAATTTGGGGTCTTTTGTTTCGCGATAAACAACTGTGTAACCATACAGCGCCCATGCCTGTCCACGTGCCCATGCTGAAGCATCGCTATAACCCTGACGCGTTTCTTTGTATTCCGGCTTTCCGCTTATGGTATCGTAAGACACTACATGATAGCAACTTGCATCGGGACGAAAATGATTTTTCAGCGTTCCTTCGGCATGCGTAACAGCAATTTTATAAAAAGAACTATCGCCGGTAAATCGTGTAGCATTGAACAGTAATTCCAGATTCATCATATTGTCTATAATCACGGGGAATTGCCATTTACCCCAGTCCCACGAGCGAATCTGACCAACTGTAGGGTTGAATCTGGTTGCCAGCGATTTGGCTGCATTCACAATAATGGTTTTGTATTCCGGTTTTGGGTCGAGGCGATAGGCATTGCCATAGCTGCAATATATCATAAATCCTACATCGTGGTTGTCGGTCGTAAACTGTTCGCCTTTTACACGTTCCGAAAAATCTACGGCTTGTAGCTTCACCTTCGGATTTTTGCTGTATTCGTATAAATACCACAAGGTTCCGGGGAAAAACCCGCTGGTCCACCACTTTGCATCGCTAGTTAGTAGTTTTCCATTTTTATCAATTGTACGAGGAAGCATTTCTTTGTTATCTTTTAATGAAAGTGCTAAGCTTAGGCTTTGCTCCGTCGAAAATGCAAGTGTCCGGTTGATAGTTGCTTTTAAATCAATGGATTTTAGTTTTTCGTTTTGCAGAAAACTATTCATATTTTCCATTTCAATACCTGCAAACATTACCGAGAATGTACCATGCGTATCGTCGTCGTAAAACGGACGATTCATGTAGTAATTTACATCTTCGGAACACATTGTACCCATGCAAATATTATGTACAGTACCATCAGCTTCAATTTGTGTGTTAAGTGCATTCCATCCTTTTTGTGCCACAGGAGCATATTTTTCTTTATTCAGCCAACCATTAGTTACTCCACGTGCAATTGCTAAGGTGAAAATAGCAGTTCCCGAAACTTCTTCTTTTGAATCGATACGATTGAGTACATTATACCAAAAGCCACTTGGCGCTTGCAGTTTTGCCAAGGCAGCCACATGTGTTTGAAAATGCTTCAGGATAGGTTTGTAATACGGACTTGATGTTGGTAGATACTTCAACACTTCGGTAGTTGCCCATATTCCCCAACCATTAGCACGCGACCAGTAAGGCAATTTTACATTGGGACGCGCAGAATAATTGGCATGCATATATAAGTTGGCATCTTTGTCCCACACATGTTTTCGAAAAGCCAACACCTGTTTGGCTGCATCGTTCAAGAACCATTCCTTTTCATTTTTATTCGTTACATAATTAGCAGCTTGCACCAGAAACGGTATTCCCATAAACATATCATCCACCCATGCGGTATGTTTTTCGGGGGTCGTGCGGTTGTAAATGCCCGTCGTTGCATCGCGAATTTGTTCCTCTTTGGCATATTTCAGCATTCGAGTAATAAATGCTTCGTATTCGGCACGATTAGTAAAGTTTTCTTCTTTTTGCAATCGGTAAATAAGCGGAAGCGAAGGCGCTAAAGTGAAATCGAGCAATGGTGTATTAAGAATTTGGTTATTTATCGATTTGAATTTGTTAAGTGTATTTACCTGATAATCAACGAAAGGAATGCTGTTGATATTGAAATCGCAAAAGTCGGTTGCCCATTCGTTGTATTTCGGATTTCCTGTATTTTCGGCAAGTACCTGCATAGCCCACGCCATGCCACCATTGTGATAATTCCACTGATAGGTAGTACCCCAAGGTGTTGGATTAATCACATTACCCAGCACTTCCACTTTGAGAATAGTCCAGGTGACAGGTTTATTTTCGGCGCCGCTGTACATTTTTCCGAATGAGATGTCTGTTCCGATACTTTTAAGAATTTCAGTTTCGTTACTGTTTCCGGCAAACGGTCCAATCACCAACCAATTTGTTAGTTGTGCAATCTTTGAATCTACATATTTCAAATGCGAAAGTCCCAATGACGGTTTCTGAGTCACATCGCTACTGATTTTCCAACCAGTGCCGGGCGTTTGCATATAGAATTTCCATTCGCGGCCTGTGGTGGACGATTTTACAACAAAATTGTTTGTTCCTTTTTGGAGATTTAGTGTGATTTTCTGAGGTAAAATAACATCGCGCTCCTCTACATGCAGTTGAATTGGTTTTTCGCCTGATTTATTGTAAATCAGTTCGTTATTCAACCAAATGGTACAAGCATCGTTGTGTTCAATTTCGACCACAAAGGATTGAGCCGTTTCGGCATAAAGCTGTGTAAATGCATAAGCAGTTGCCGGTTTGCCGAGCGAAAATGTTCGACCAAAATCGATGCATTCGAGTGCACCAAAATCAGAATTGGGTTTTGAAATTTCGAGTTGAAATTTAAAGGGAGTGTCGCGAATAAGTTTATCGCCAATAAGGCTTACAGCTTGCAGCGGGCTTCTGTTTTCAATATTAGTAGCAATAGCCACAAAATGGGGAAGAAATGCAATTAAAACAAGAATGCGGATACGGATTTCTTTTTTCATCGAATAGCGATTATCATTTTGGTATTTTGGATTTGTACCAATAATGACGAAAGA
>CAMBSB010000209.1 GCA_945870155.1 Paludibacter jiangxiensis
TTCTAGCAGGACGAGTAAGAGACTTTCACTCTCTGGAAAAAAATTAAACTCCCTACTTATTGGTTTTCCACTTGGAATTTGTATTTTCGCAAGTAAAAACAACCTACGGTAGTAGGGTGTGCCTATGCTGGGCACACACACGCGGTATAGTTAATTGCCGGTGCAGTGCGTATTCGAGCGTTGCAGCCCGCATCAAAAGTAGTTGTAACTTGACAGGAAAGTGCTTCGAAATCGGCAACTAACCATACCGCCATCCGTTACAAGCAAGCTGTAGAAAGAGAAAAAAGAAGAAAGTTTATAAGCACCACAGCACATTTGCAAGCTTCGTAGCCTCAGCCCGCAAAAAAGCTGTTACCGATTGCTCTAATACAAACTCTCACCCTTTTAGGTAAGAGTTAATTATTTAACAAGATAGTTTAATTGTAAAATATATTTTTATTTTTGTAATTACAACATAATATATAGAAAGCGTTTAAAATACAGTATTTTATAATTCCCACGCATTCTTCTTTTAATAAACCTCATTGGGAATTTGAGGTATAATACTAAACTATATGAGTACAGATTTCAAACCAGCTGGTGGTGTAAAACTGCCTAGAGTATTTAATCAATTGGGAATTTTTGTTTTAGATGGAAGTGGTTCAATGACTGAAAATGCAGCAGGAAATGCAACAAAAGCTAAACATGTAGAAAGTGCATGTCTTGACTTGTTTAATAGAATGAATGCATCTCGTGTAAAACAGAATTTCTCTTTTGCATGTGTCAAATTTGACAATACACCTACAACAGTCTTGTCTCCAACTCAATTTGATTTTAATACCTTAATGAACACAAATTTTGACCCTCTTGATGGTAAAGGTGGTCAAACATATATAAATTTAGCCTTAGAACAAGCAAAAGCAGTTGCTGAAGATTTTTTAAATAGTACAACAGAAGAAAGTGTACCACATAAAGTTCTAATACTATTGCTGTCTGACGGTATGTGTTTTGAACCTGATAAGACTCTTAATATTTCATCTGATATTAAATCAAATCCAAAGATTGAGATTGCATCAGTATATTTTGGGACTGTTGGAGGAAACGATGTGAATGCTCAAAATCTCATGAAAGAAGTTGCATCAGATACGACTAGATATACAACGGTTTATGATGGTGATGCCTTGAGAAATTTCTTTGAAAGATCTGTGTCCCAATCAGCTGGAATCAAAATCGAATAATTATGACTAAAAAATCTATTATAGCTGCAACTTCACAAACACACAAGTCAACTAGCAATCAAGATTATTTTGAGAATGTAAACAACAAAAAATCATTATTCACAGGCGTAATAGTTGCTGACGGATTAGGTTCGCACGCTCGATCCGAGCTATCTTCAAAATTTGCAGTTGAGAGTCTAAAAAGAGAACTTGAAAATTGCAAAATTATAGAGACTTTGAATTTTGAAAAATTATTCATTAAAATTAAACAAGATTTAAAGGAGTATGCTTTGAAGAATCTTTCAGATGAGGAGCTTCTCAATAATCCATTTGGAACAACACTACTTTGTGCATTAGACTGCGAAGATGAATATCGAATTGCATATGTAGGAAATGGTGCAATATTTCATATTTCAGGTGGATTTAATCAATTTGGACCAACAAGATATATTCCATGGAATGTAAATAATCTTTTAAATCCACATACCGTTGAAGAAGAGGGTAAATCTGCGATGTATAAATTCATTTCAATTAAAGATGAAATATCATGCAAACCAACATTATTTCAGATAAGTAAAAGCGAAGATGTATTTGGTGATATTATTATTATTGCAAGTGATGGTGTTTACACTAATGATGAACTAAAAATAGGAAAAGATGATAATGGCGTTGTTTGGATAATGGGTGAGGAAAGTGAAATCCTTTTATTAAATCAACTTAATTTGTATTTCAAAGAGAATGAAAACTTTAACAATACGAATCTTCTTCAAACCTTAGAATCATTCTTGACACAAATGAAAGAAAAAAATTTAATGCATGATGATACAACATTAGGTGTAATTATCTCTCCAAAAGTTATAAAATTTCAAGAAGGTGTAAAAAATAGATGATACAAATACAAATTCATGATTTCTTAAGCACGAAAGTATCCAGTGAATATAATACTATTATTACTGTTGATATTGATGATAAACCATTTGCCGTTGGTGGATTTGGTGAAGTATATCATTGTCATGCAATTAATGGGAATAAACTCACTGTTCCTCAAGTAATAAAAATATTTCTCGAGAAATATCCTGGGTCAGCCGATACAAATTTTAATACCATTAAAAGACTTCAAAGCAAGTTTGATAAGCTAAATCAAGAATTGATTCTAAAACAATCATCTTTAATCGAGGAATATCCAGCATTTGTTGCTATCCCTCAATTTAGTTTTACTGGAAACTTAAATGGTAGAATGGTAAAGGGATATTCATCTGATAATCTCAAACTCAAAAATTATTTTGAGTTTGAGGATGTCCTTACAGACACAAAACTTCTAGATAAATTTTATAAAACACCTGTACCGCGTAGAATTTATTTTGCTTACCAATTAGTCTCTGCATTTAAAATTCTAGATGACTTTAAATATATTCATGCAGATTTAAAACCAGGCGCAATTTTCTTAAATCTTGACAATCAATCATTAGCAATTATTGATTACGATAGTGGAGTTATTACTGAAACACAAAGAGATAAGCCAACTACATGGGGTGCTCCTAATGATTGGGTTGCTCCTGAAATCTGGACACAACAAATAAATATTACTAAAGGAGATAAAATTAGAGTTGACTCTTTTACTGATAAATGGTCAGTTGCAGTAGGTGTAAATTATTTAATTACAGGGATTCATCCATTATTTTACTTAAAAGAATTAGGTCCTGGAATAACAAAACAATATTTTAACTCTACACAATGGCCTAATGCCGATACTAATGCAAATTACTTTGAAAAAGATAATGAATCATATTATCATCAGTACATAAATTTCATTAATACTGAGATACCGCCGCAAATTAAAGATAAGATTGATTATACAATAAACTTTGGTTATAAGAACCCTGCTGCAAGGACATCGTATAACGATTGGCAAAAGGCATTAAAATCTATACAGAATCCACCTCATATTAATTTCTGCACTATTAGCAAAACTGAATTATTGGAGGGAGAGGATGTTGTAATTGCATGGAGTGCTGAAAATGCGGTCTCTGTGGAAGTAAGTAATATTAATGGAGTATATAGTGCTTTAGATAAAGTTACATTTAAAGCTACAAGCTCTAAAGATTACACTATTAAGTTTAAAGGTTATTATGGCGAAGCCATTGAGACCTTTAAAATCAAGGTCATTCCAGCACCTAAAATAATAAATTTCAGTTCAGATTATACAAAATTAAAAAAAGGACAAAATACAAGAATAGTATGGAATATTAATAATTGTACTACAGTTACAATTTTTAATGTTGATAAACTACCTCAAAAAGTTTCATCAAATGGTAGTCTTCAAATTTCTCCTAATAAAACCACTACTTATAAAATTGAGATTCTAGCACTCGACAACAAAACTATTACCTCCGAGTATATTACGGTAAGTGTATTTAGTGAAGGTGAAATTATTTCTTTTAAATCAAACTTACAATATATATTACCAACTGTTCCAGTTCTTTTGACCTGGAAAACTAAAAATGCGATTAAAGTGGAATTGCTTGGCGTTGGAGATGTTGCAAATAATGGAGAACTTGAATTACAGCCAAAAGGAGACACTACATATTTACTTAGACTAACTGATCATTTTGGTATAATAGAGCAAAAATTAGAAGTGAAAATGCTACCTCTACCTATCATAGAGAAAGTTAAAATACCTACACCTTTAATCATCTCAAATAATATTATAAATGTTAGCATGCCGAATTATGCAACCGTAAGTTCGCAACTTCCGACTATCATTGAGTTTAATGATGTGGATTATCGAATCAAATTAGACTCAAGTCTAATTTTATCTACACCGGAACTTGTTGAAAATGAATATGAGATTCAGTACAACTCTTTCACCAATAAAATCCAAAGAATCTTCAGCCAAATTAAAAATGAATTTATAACTAATAACAAACATAAATATGTCATTAAAAAATAAACATAGGAATATTTTAGCCAATTTAATTTGGTATGCTTCCGGTTTTAATTTAAGAGATTTAGCCAAATCACAACATAATATATCTGATTATGTAGGTGCTGGTGGTCTCAATGTTTTCTCTACTCTTGTAATTGGATTCATAAGTTCTTGGGCATCTAGCAAATTCTTTCCCGATGAGTCAATAATTGTTCATTTTGCATTAGGGGCGGTTATGGCGGTTATGGTGTTTAGCTTTAATAGACAAACCATTAAGGCCTTAACACATATAGAAGGGTTAGTTAAAAAGAACCGTAATATAACGGCATTTCTACCTATATTCTTATTTGCCATTATTTCTGGAGTTATTATCTCAATTCCAGTAAAGTTTTATGTATTTAGTTTAACATTAATCACGGCTAACCATACATTAATCCAAACATTAACTGAGTTAGATAGATTTACGGATTCTAGTGTTTACTCAAAATTGTTAAGTTGGAGCATTTCTTTGGTTCTTATAGTAATAATAGTCTTACCAACATTAATTAAATATTATGCAATAAAAAGCAACTACCAAAAAGAAACCAGTTCAAACTTAAATGAGTTTATGTGGTTCTGTGCGGGGGCAAATAGAGACATTCTACGAAAATGTCCAAATGATTATTCGAAATACTTTGGAATGGGTGGCACAATCTTATTTACAGCTTTAATGGCATCTTTATCTGGTGGATATGCAATATATACTGTTTTTGAAGACGCTACAGCAGGTATCTGTTTCGGTATTTTCTGGGGTGCATTAATATTCAACTTGGATCGATTTATAGTAAATTCAATGTACTCAGATGGCTTGCCTACTATAGGAAAACAGGAAATTTTAGGAGGTTTACCACGAATAATTATAGCAATTTTTTTAGGTATTGTTATTTCTTATCCTCTTGAGTTGAAAATATTTGAATCAGAGATAAACTACTCTATGAATGTACTTGCCAAAGAAAGAGTAATTGGAGCAAGAAAGGATAATAGTCAGATTAATGCATATCAAAGTGAAAACAATGAGCGAAATTTAGTAACAAATGATATTGAGTCACTTAACAAAGAATTGACTAATTGGGATAAACAAAAACAAAATTTCAAACCTAAAACACATAAAATAGTTCGTTATGATAATGACGGTAATCCAATAATCACTTATCCTCAAACGAATCAGTATAATAGTTTTCTTAAAAAATATTACGCTAGATATAGCGAAATACAAGATGCGATAAAAAGTAAAGTAGAAACTAAAGACGATTTAACTGCACAAATAAACGAAAAAAACAAGAAGATTTCCCAAACGACTGAAAAGGATGAGAATTTAGCTAAAGGGTTAAAAGGGTTCTCAACTCGCATGAAAGCCTTCAGCGAGCTTAAGTCAGCAGAACCGTCAACAGCAGTAGCAAGTTTATTTATTATGATTTTATTTATTATTATAGAAATAGCTCCTGTTTTGTTTAAAATGATGATTTCTTCTGGTGATTATGACATGATGGTTAATACTGAAAACGAGATTATTAAATCCAAAGAGATTGCGAGGCTCTCTCAACAAAATGACTGGGCTAACACAGAGATTCAGAAAGTTGTTGAAGAGAACAAAAAGAAGGTAGAACAAAAGCGACAAGAATTAAACGCAGAGTTGAAAGCAAATGAGATTTTATTGAATAGCCTAGCAGAGGCTCAAGCTGATTTAGCAAAGATTGCGATTGAGCAATGGAAGCAACAAGAATTAGAGAAAATTAAAAATGACCCAAATTATTATATTAAATCTGCTGTAAAATGAAACTAATCAAAGGGCTATCTTTCTCCTTAAACCGTTTTCTAGGAGTAACAGAAGTAAAACAAAAAATTGCTAGGGAAACGGGTATACCAACTACTAAAAATGGCATTGAGCGAAAGCTTGGTGGATTTATAATTAAGAAATTATTTGGAAAGTGAGTAAATTAATCAAATTATTATTAATTATTTTATTACTTCTTTGTCTAGCAGACATGCCTTACGGATATTATGTTTTTGTGCGTTGGGTTACCGCAATAGCCTTTGGCTACATGGCGTACCAAGCACATGAGCAAGGGCAAAAAAACTGGATGTATGCTTGTGTGGCTGTGGCTATTTTATTTCAACCATTTGTAAAAATACCTCTTGGGCGTGCGCTCTGGAATGTGGTAGATGTTTTACTAGCAATTTCATTGATTATTAGTCTCTTTATAAAAAACAACGATAAGAAGTAAATCACACCAAGTTACTTCTATTAAAAGGGCTTTCATCATGATAAGTCCTTTTTTATTTTACACCTCAGTATTTGCAATCCAACACATAAAACTTTTATCTTTGTGAAAACTCATAAATACAAAAATGACTGAAAACCAAAACATAGAGTGGAAAGAAAGTTGGCGAGATGAATACCTCAAATGGATTTGCGGCTTTGCAAATGCAAAAGGTGGCAAAATTATCATTGGTAAAGACGATACAGGTAAAGTGATTGGGGTTGCTGATGCTAAGAAGTTATTGGAAGAAATCCCTAACAAGGTCAGAGATATTTTGGGCATATTGGTGGATGTGAATCTGCATGAAACTCCAAACGGCAATTTTCTAGAAATAATTGTAGACCCCTACCCTAACGCTGTAAACTACAAAGGGCAATATCATTACCGTAGCGGTAGTACCAAACAGGAATTGAAAGGTGCTGCATTGGATAAATTCCTTTTACAGAAAAAAGGTAAGCGTTGGGATGGTGCACCTGTTCCAAATGTATCAATAAACGACCTTAAACAAGAAACATTTGTGTTTTTCCGCAAGCGTGGAATTAAAAGCAAACGGCTTTCTGATGAAATTCTAACTGACAATAATGAACACTTACTTGAAAACCTTAATCTTATAGAGAACGGCTATTTGAAACGAGCAGCAATTCTGCTTTTTCATCCCGACCCTGAAAAATTTATTACTGGTGCCTACATCAAAATTGGATACTTTGAGAACAAAACCGATTTAATATTTCAAGACGATGTTCATGGTAACTTATTCGAACAAGTTGAGAAAACGATTGACCTACTATTTACAAAATACATCAAGGCAATAATTAGTTACGAAGGAATCCATCGTGTAGAAACCTATGAATATCCTAAAGACGCAATCCGAGAAGCCTTACTTAATGCCGTGGCACATAAAGACTATTCCGGCTCTACAACTATTCAAATCAGAGTTTACAAAGACAAAATAATGATATGGAACGAAGGTCATTTGCCTGAAGACTGGACAATTAATAACCTACTAAACAGCCATTCTTCTAGACCGTACAATCCTGACATTGCAAATGCATTTTTCCGTAGTGGCTATGTAGAATCATGGGGGCGTGGAATAAGCAAAATGTCTGAACTTTGTCTTGCCGAAGGGCTTCCCGAACCATCTTATCTTGTAAATGGTTCAGATTTCTGGGTGGAGTTTAGAAAAGACATTTATGATGAAGCGTACTTAAAAACTCTTGATCTAAATGAGCGACTAATTAAAGCATTGCTTTATGTAAAAGAAAATGGTAAAATCACTAATAGTATTTATAGAGAACAGTTCAATTTGATTGATAAAACAGCTTATAGAGACCTTGAAACACTTGTATCAAAGGGCTTATTAAAGAAAATTGGAGAAAAAAAGGGAGCTTATTACACCCTAAATGTCTGATAAATGTCCGATAAACAGCGTATATGTCCGATAAATGTCCGATAAAAAGAAATTAGTTTTTCGGACTTAACCAAAAACAATTGAAAGCCATTAATTTCATAAAAGAAAGAAAAAGAAAGCTTAACGAATAGTGAGTATTCAAAAAGGCGGGTCTAACAGGTGTCGGAACCGTTTATGTTTTAATGGGCTCATAAAGGGCTCAAGAACATCTTTGTAAATTTGATAAGTTATTGCAAATAAGAGTATTCTATTGTTTTAAAAGGCTCACAATGGGCTCATAAAAGAAAATGAATTTGATTCTGACATTTGTAATTTCCGACAAGAAAAATATAAAACGAAAGTGGAAAGCTCTATGCCACAGCCACACACATTGCCAAGCCCCGCAAAATCCACCCACAAATCAAAGCTTGGCAAAAAGTGTGTCTGTCACAGTGCGCAGTCGATGAGGATAGCAAATTCAACAGCCAGCTTGTAATCGAGTAGACGGCTCCGCCAGCAATAACTGACGGAGTGCGCCTCTCACACCACCGTACGTACGGGTCTCGTATACGGCGGTTCGGAAATCAATGGGATAGTGTTAAGTAATAATCCAGCATGGCTTCGTAGCCTCGTTTCTTTAGT
>CAMBSB010000210.1 GCA_945870155.1 Paludibacter jiangxiensis
TTAAGTTTTATAATAATTTCAGCTTATCAAATTCTCCATTAGAGATAGTTAAAGACAATCTAATTTTAAATGATTATTTTGATATGGATGGCTCTATTGCCAATGCTAGATTTGTAAGTGCTAATAATCAATTTTATAGTATAGAACAGCACGAAACAGCTAGTAATCAGTTATATAACTCTTTAAATTTTAGTTATAAACCAAATAATAAAATTGACATTTCAACAACTTTATATTATAATAAATTAAGAAAAAACTTTCAGAATTCTCAGATAAACACCTATTTTTTAGATAAAACTATATACAAGGATAGCTCGTTTTATGAAAATAATTACTCTAAATTACTTATTACAAATAAAATTAACTACGAAATAAGTAAAAGGGTTTTTTTAATTTGGAATTTTAAAATTGAAGACAGTCCAATTTCTCAATTTAACCAACGATTTTTTAAATTAAATACTGATGAATATATTAAAAATAATTCAACAGAGTTTTTAAGTAAAATTAAATTAAGTATCGGTTTAAAGGATAGTAGTGCTTTCAATATTAATTTTAATTCGCTTATAAATGTAAATGGGCAAGACTACCTATTAAATGAATTAAATACAAATAATGTTTTTATAGACCAAAATAGTTTTGCAAGTAACTATATTTACAAAATTAAAACAGAATATCTAAACCGTAATTATTCAAATATCTCTTACAATTTATTTTTCGAACAAAAGTTTGTGAATCAGGATATTAGAACGAATACGATGAGTAAAAAATATAGTAATAATTTATATCTTAGAAGCTCATCTCAAAAAGCAGGCGCTGTGTTTAAGGCAACAATAAGTAGTATCAATTTTGCAATTGAACCAAGCATCAATTATTTAACGTTTAATTTTGGCGTTTCGGATCCTAAAAACAAAAGCAGATTAGAGTTTTTATACGATATAAATCTAAATTGGAATATTAATAAGAACAACACAATAACTGTTGCAACTTCTAATAGCCTTGAATATACAGATATTTTAAAGATGCTTGAAGATACAGTTTTATTGAATAATAGGAGTATGACAGTAGGATTAAATGACTTAATTTTTTCAGAAAATTATTCTTATTCTTTGGCATATAGTTATTTTAATTTGCAGTATAGAAACTCGTTTTCCTTCCTTTTTTTTGATAATTATACATTTAATGCTCAATCAACAAATAATGCAATAATAAACGATTATAATGTCAACTCAGTTTATAATTTGCAAAATACAAAACTAAGAAACTTAAATATTAATTACGAACAATATATTGACCCACTTCGTTTTAGATTCCGTTGGTCAAATTCTTTCATACAAAGTAAAAACTCTAATTTTTATAACTATATTCAACGTAATAGCGAGCTGTTTAACTTAAATACTAAACTTCAAATAGTACCAGTTTTTGACTTACCATTTGATTTGCAATTTGGATTGAAGTTAAATTTTTCGAATTATGCGATACAAGGCTTGATAAATTCTAATACAATAAGTTATGTGTTCAATCAGGATTTAATAATTCGATTTAATAAAAATTTTAAATTAAAAGTGTCTATGGATCAATTTTTTAGTGGCAATCCAAAGAAATGTTATTTTTTATTGTCTCCAAAAATAAATTATCAACTAAATAAAAAATTGGAATTGGGATTGAATACTTTCAACCTTTTAAATATAAAATATGTGTCAGAATCTCAAATTAACGAATTCTATTCAAATTCACAATTATACTATTTAACTCCGTTGCAAGCATTGTTGTTTATTCGATATTCATTCTGAATTTATTATTCCCGTATTTACTTACATTCACCTCCATACTTCAAAAAATTCAATGGGAATTAGGTAAAAAGTAATCTGCAAAGGTGTAAATGACATTAAGTTTTATTAATCTAATTTAGAAACCACTTAAAATTCAGCCCCTTATGCTATTCTCTTCAAAAATCAAATCAGTTATTATCTCCTTGTTTTTGCTTCTTTTTTTATGTGTTAACGCTCCTGTAATTTATAGCCAAAACCGGACTTCATTTTCAAAATCATCGGACATTAATTATATCATACAGACTTTAAAACCTGGTATGACAAAATTGGAAGTGAAAGAATTATTGCGCGAACCTTATAAATATTCGTTTTACCTGAACGACAAACAGGATCTTGTTGAGCAATTGTACTATAAAGCAATGTACTATTATTTAGCACAATACAGATATATCTCCATAACTTACACCCTTGTTTTAGTAAATGGCAAACTTACAGCACTTCAACAGGAAGAAGATGATGAAAACATACGGAAATTGTTGGAGTTTATTAAAAAACAATGATGAAGTGTTTTGCTGAATTGAAAGTATTCGACATGTGTTATCCATTTAATAAACCAGTCGCTTTGCCTGTAAACATCCTATTTAACTAAATGTTTATCAGGGTATTGTAATAATACACTAACTTATTTTTCATTTTTTCATATTATTGAATAGTGGTAATTCTTTTCTCGTTTGTCCTAAAGGTATAATCAATAAAATCATTCAATAATTTAAAATCAATCAGTATGAAAAAACTAAATTTCTGGGCATTACTTGCCTTTACATTTGGAGTAATCAATTTTTCGGCATGTACATCTAATGACGACTTAGGTAGCGAAGCAACTTTAACTGCTACCGCGCTCGACGATTCTCAAATTGGCTCAATTAGCGATAATATCCTTGCTAGTGCCGATGAATATGTTTTGCCTATAGAGTCGTCAAATTATGCACCTGTTTCAGGACTTCAAAGAATTCCCATTGTAAAAAATGTAGATGGTGTTATTATTACTGTGGATAAATCAGGAACGGAATTCCCAAAAACTATTACTTTGGATTATGGTACTACCGGTATTAAAGACAAGCGCGATAATGTGCTTAAGGGCAAAATTATCATAGTTGTTAGTAATAAAATGACAGTTGCTGGTTCAACCCGTAGCTATTCGTTTGTTGATTTTTCGGTAAACGACAATAAAATTAAGGGTTCGAAGCTTGTTACTTTCAATGGTGAAACAGATGGAAAACCTAGCTGGTCGGTTGTAGTAAAAGATACTGTTGTTAAAGTAGATGGAAAATCTGTGATAGTTAATTCAACCCGTACTCGTACACTTACCGACAACAATGCTACTCCAAAAGTTTATTTTGATGATAGTTTTTCAATTACAGGATCGGCTACTGGTGTAAATGCAAAAGGTGTGGCGTATACAATGACGATAGAAAAACCGCTTATAACAGTTGGAGCTTGGCCAGTGTTTGTAGCAGGCACAACTCTTATCACTTCCGAAAAACGAACTGTACTAATTGATTATGGTGATGGCACTAAAGACTTTAAAGCCACAGCCACAGTAAATGGTGTAACTAAAGAATTTAATTTGCGGAAATAATTTTTCAAAACTCAAAAAAGGACAGTTGGTTTAAATCAACTGTCCTTTTTTATTATTGAAATATTGAGTTTCGCGATTTGTGTTTCGTGTTTCAGGTTTCGTGTTTCAAAGAATTATCTTAGCTCCCATTTGGGGGTTGGGGGTTTTTTCATATTTCAAAGACTTACCTTAGCCCCCATTTGGGGGTTGGGGGTCTGTATGTTCTTCTACTCTACACATTAAACCTAAAATGCATAATATCACCATCGTGTACTACATATTCTTTTCCTTCCACGTTCATTTTACCCGATTCTTTGCAAGCAGCTTCTGATCCTAAAGAAGTAAAGTCTTCATATTTAATTACTTCGGCACGAATAAAACCTTTTTCGAAATCGGTATGAATTACTCCCGCGCATTGTGGTGCTTTCCATCCTCTTTCAAAAGTCCAGGCACGTACTTCTTGTACACCAGCCGTGAAATAGGTTTGCAAATCCAATAAATGATAAGCAGCTCTGATAAGGCGAGCAACTCCTGATTCTTTTAACCCAACTTCTTCCAAAAACATCTGACGCTCATCATAAGTTTCAAGTTCTGCAATGTCTGCTTCGGTGGCTGCTGCTACTATAAGTATTTCAGCACCTTCATCTTTTACCGATTCACGCAATGCATCAACATAAGCATTGCCGTTTACAGCCGAAGCTTCATCAACATTACAAACATACATTACCGGTTTATCGGTGAGTAGATAAAGGTCTTTAACCAATTTTTTGTCTAAAGGATCGAGTTTTACGGTGCGTGCCGATTTTCCTTGCAACAAAGCGTCACGATATTGTATGTATATGTCATACACCGCTTTAGCCTGTTTGTCGCCACCTGTTTGTGCTTGTTTTTGAACCTTACTTATGCGACTTTCAATAGTTTCTAAGTCCTTTAACTGCAATTCTATATCAATAATTTCTTTGTCGCGTACAGGATTGATACTACCATCGACATGTACAATATTTTCATTGTCGAAACAACGTAAAACATGTAAAATGGCATCTGTTTCTCGAATATTGGCCAAAAACTTATTGCCTAATCCTTCGCCTTTGCTGGCTCCTTTTACCAAGCCTGCAATATCTACAATTTCTACAGTTGTGGGCACTATGCGTTGAGGATGAACCAGTTCGGCTAATTTGTTCAAACGTTCGTCCGGAACAGTAATTACACCTACATTTGGTTCTATGGTACAAAAAGGAAAGTTAGCCGCCTGGGCTTTTGCGTTTGAAAGACAGTTGAAAAGAGTAGATTTGCCAACATTAGGTAAACCAACGATTCCACATTGAAGAGCCATTATTATTTATTTTGATGTTTGTAATTTTAAAGTTTTGTTTTCAATATTCTGAAATACAATTACTTCATACATATTATCCGCATATTTTTTCGGACTGCAAAGATAGTGAAAATAAGTGGAAAAATCACATAACACCGAAGGCTTCACTGTATTGCGAAGCCTTCGGTGTAATGTGATTTTATTGTTTTTATACTCAAAAATTATTCCGACTTATTTTTTGTCTAAATCAACACATGCTTTGTACAGATTTTCAACCAACTGTGGCAAAACATCTTTTGGAACAGCCGAAAATGCCAGCCTGACTACACTTCCTAATACTATTACTCCTGTACTATATTTTTCTAATAAATGTTTCCGGATTTCCTCGGCAACCAAGCCTTTTTTAGGTTCCACGCACATAAAATATCCTGAGTTGAATGGGAGAGGGGTAAAGTATTCAGCATATTCCGGTTTTGCCAGTTCTACTTTTAATACATCATAACGGCTTTTTAAAATGTCGAATTTTGCCTTTTTTGATGCTTCGTAGCTATCTGCAGAGTATACGGTGTATAACAATGATTGAGATAACTGGCTGATATTAGATATATTACCACGAACAGCACCGGCAGTTTTGTTTTCTAGTGCTTCATAAAGTTCGGCTGTTCCACCTTTTATAGCATAACTAATAAAACCTACACGAAATCCCCAAACATAATCTTCTTTGGTTGGGCCATCGAGTTTTACTGCCAATACATTTTCCGACAGATTGGCTAATTTTGTGAAAATCGATTCCATAAAAACGCCTTCCTCATAAACTAATCCAAAATAAGCATCGTCAATTATAACAACTACTTTTTTACCATTATCGGCTACTTTTTTAATTTCGGCTACTATGGCTTCAATTTCGGCCACGAGAGGTGTATATCCTGCCGGATTATTTGGAAAATTAAGTAGTGTAATAATTTTTTCGCCCTTTACTTCATTCAGTTTTTTCGAAAAATCGGCTACATTAAAACCACCATCAGCAAAAAGTTCAAAAGTATTTACTTTAGCACCATAATTATTTTCAAAAATTAAGTTGTAATTTTCCCAATAATGATTTGAAAGTAAAACTGTATCACCCTCATTGGCAAACATATAGCCAGCCATGCTTAAACCATGTGTCAAACCATTGGTTGCAACGGGATTACTAATAATCGTTTCGCCCAACGAAGGATTTTTTCGATAAATAGATGATTTCCATAAGCTGCGGAATTCAGGTTTACCAAAACTTGGAGCGTAAGGAAATATATTTGATGTAGGAATATTAAGCAATGCATCAAACTCAGGCAAGTGCATGGATGAACCATTATCTTCCACAGCTTCGCCAATTGTGGCATTAATTTGTTTTCCCTTGGCCTGTGCCGATTGAGCTAAAATACCTAATTTCGGAAAGAAAATGTTTTTTCCACGATTCGAAAGCATTTCGAACACATTCGCATTTACTTGCTGAATTGTGTTGTTGAGCGCTAGTGCCTGAGCATCCATAATTTTATATTTGTTTTTTAGTTAATATTACATGTTTTGTGGTATATTGAAAGTATATAAATGAAAATAAATTCAATATCACCAATTTTCTGCCTGCAAAATTACTAATTAATTTATTAAGTTTCACTTCAAAAATAACATTTTGTGTTATAATTACCTAGTATTTTGATTTTTTTATTCTACAAACTGACTAAGAGTATACTGTTTTGAATAAATATGCAGATTGCAATAACATTTTTATATCTGTAATCAATAGAATAATAACCTCTAAGTTTTAGATTTTTAATGTGTAAATATGGATTATGATTTTTGAAAATTTGCTGAAAATATTAAAGTCCTGAATCCTGCTCACAAAAATGCAAACAGGATTCAGGACTTGAAATTTACAAAAACAGGATGTTCAATCCGATTTTATTTATATTGTTCCCAATTGGTATTCAGCATATTGCCAGATTTCATAAACTCGGTATGCATCTCGAAACAAGCATGAAGATTGGTTGGTGTATGGCATGGTCCTGATAATTCGAGGTATCCGCGCAAAATATCTTGATACAAAGGATCAACACAGTTTTCAATAATTTCTTCAGCACGCTGAATAGGTGATTTTCCACGTAAGTCAGCCACACCATGCTCAGTAATGATTATATTTACCGAGTGTTCGTTTTGGTCAACATGGCTTACCATGGGAACTATAGCACTGATATTGCCATTTTTTGCCGTTGATGGAGTTGTGAAAATTGAAATATAAGCACTGCGGGTAAAGTCGGCAGAGCCACCAATTCCGTTCATCATTTTTGAACCCATAACGTGTGTACTGTTTACATTTCCGAAAATATCAGCTTCGAGTGCTGTATTAATTGTAATTAATCCTAAACGGCGGGCTAATTCCGGGCTGTTCGACATTTCTTGTGGACGAAGTACAATTCTGGAGCGGAAAAATTCAATATCGGCATATATTTCTTTTAAAACTGGAGTAGTAACTGTTAACGAACAACCACTGGCGAAACGAATTTTCCCACTGCGTAGCAAATCAATTACCGAATCCTGAATTACTTCGGTGTACATTTCGAAAGTAGGAATATCATCATTTGTGCCCAGAGATGCCATTACAGCATTCGCTATATTGCCCACACCCGATTGAATTGGTAAAAATTCTTCAGGAATACGTCCCGTTTTAATTTCATTGGCTAAGAAATTGGCAACATTTTGTCCAATTTTATCCGTTACATCATCAGTTGGAGTAAAACCAGCAACTTCATCATCGCGCCAAGTTTCTACTATACCAATAATTTTATCAGGATCTACTTTAATATAAGGCACACCCATTCTGTCCGACGGAGTCATTAAAGACAAAGGCAAGCGGTGAGGTGGGTCAATTGGTTCAAAAATATCGTGGAATCCACGCAATTCCTTGGGATGATTATGATTTAATTCAATAATGATAATATCGGCCAGATTGGCAACAGTTGGTGAAATTCCAACAGCTGAAGTCAGATAAATTTCGCCGTAAGGAGTCACATCACAAGCTTCAAGAATGGCTATTGTTGGGCGAGGCATAAAACCAAAACGCAAATGAGGAGCCAAAGCCGATAAGTGCATATCGAAATAAGGAGCACGGTCGCAGTTTAATGCATTGCGCAAGTCTTTGTTCGATTGATATGGCGTGCGAAACAAAATGGCATTGGCACGAGCTAATGCGCCATCGAGCGAATCTCCGGTCGAAGCTCCGGTGTAAACACCAATTTTAAATTCTTCACCATCGGCATGAAATGCTTCTGCACGTTTAGCAATGGCCGTTGGAATTTCTTTTGGACTTCCCGCTGGGGTAAATCCACTAAATCCAACTATATCATTATTATTTACAAAACTCGCAGCCTCTTCGGCAGTCATAAATTTATAGGTATTTCTCATAAAACTTTTGATCTTTTACAGATAAATATTGTTGTGGATATTTAATTTTCAGACTTTTTTTTAATTGAAATTTTAAGATACTCAGTCTTTTTTTCAATTTGAGCGCAAAAGTACCAAATAATTTTTGATTTACATAGGATTTTGGCGTTAATTACAGAAAAATTTCTGTAATTAAATGGCAGGTTTTAAACTTAGACTTTTTGAATAAATTAACAGCCCCCCAACCCCCTAAAGGGGGAGTTTGGTATTTCCTTGATAAGTATTAATACAATAAAAAATAATTGAGTTTCAAATATTTTATTTT
>CAMBSB010000211.1 GCA_945870155.1 Paludibacter jiangxiensis
GAAATGCTTGTTGGTGGACTTGTTCCTATTGCATTGATGACCATTTTTGAACTTTATTTTATATCAAAAAACAAACGCGATGCAAAATACGACGAATACAAAGTGTGGCGTCAGCAGCGCGAAAACGAAGTGAATGCCGAACTATCAGCAGATTTAATGAGCGGCGCAAGTAATTCGGACAACAAGCAAAGTTATAAAGTTATTGGAATAGGAATAAGCCTTACAGGAATTGCCATTTTTATAATGGGAATGTTAGCAAGCGGTTTCCAACAGGCCGTAGTGGTGGGATTGGCGTCAGTGCTAATTGCTTTTGGAAGTTGGATATTTATTAAGACTAGGAAGTAGTTTCGTGTTTCACGTTTTATGTTTCGTGTTTATTAGAGCTGAAAAGCAATTGTAAATCGTAAATTAAAAAATTGTAAATCAAAAAAAGGATGATAATACAAGAATATACATCGAAGAGAGAATTGACTAAAATTGAAAAAACATTCGATTTGGTTGTTATCGGTGGCGGAATGGCCGGTGTTTGCTGTGCCATTACAGCCGCCCGACAAGGTATAAAAGTGGCGCTGATACAGGACAGACCGGTGTTGGGGGGCAATGCTTCGAGCGAAGTTCGGCTTTGGGTATTGGGTGCAACATCGCACATGGGTAATAACAACCGCTGGAGTCGCGAGGGTGGAGTGATAGATGAAATATTGGTAGAGAATACCTTCCGCAATAAAGAAGGCAACCCTGTTTTGTTCGATATGGTGCTGGTTGATAAAGTATTGGCGGAAAAAAATATTGAATTATTTTTGAATACCATAGTTCTGGATATCGAAAAATCGAACGAAAAAACAATAAAACTAGTAACTGCATTTAATCCACAAAACCAAACGGAATATACGTTTAAAGCTGAGCTTTTTGCTGACTGCTCGGGCGATGGAATTGTTTCCTATCTAGCAGGAGCTGCCTATCGTATTGGAGCTGAAGATAAAGAAGAACACTTGGAACTTTTTGCTCCAGACAAAAACGAATATGGCGAATTGTTAGGTCATAGTATTTTCTTTTACATGAAAGATACTGGCAAACCTGTAAGTTATGTTGCTCCTGATTTTGCATTGAAAAATGTAGAAGAAGCCATTCCCAAATTAATGAATCCTGGTTATTTTAACACAGGACATCATGGCTGTAAATACTGGTGGTTGGAGTATGGCGGACGCATTGACACCATTCACGATACCGAAGCCATTAAATACGAATTATGGAAAGTGGTTTACGGTATTTGGGATTATATTAAAAACTCAGGCAAATATCCCGAAGCCATTAATTACACCTTGGAATGGGTGGGCGTAATCCCCGGCAAGCGCGAAAGTCGCCGTTTCAAAGGATATTATATGCTTACACAACAGGATGTTATAGAGCAACGAAATCATTATGATTCGGTTGCTTATGGTGGTTGGTCTATCGACTTGCACCCGGCCGATGGTGTTTACAGTGCTAAAAACGGCTGTAATCAGTGGCACTCGAAAGGTGTTTACCCAATCCCTTATCGCTCGTATGTGAGCTACGATATCGACAATCTGTTTATTGGTGGACGATTGATGAGCGCTTCGCATGTGGCGTTCGGGTCGAGCCGAGTAATGTGTACTTCGGCACACGGCGGACAAGCAATTGGTATGGCAGCAGCATTGTGTATTGCTAAAAATCAAAAACCGGTAGATTATATTCAACCAGCAAAAATCAAAGACTTACAGCGTAAACTAATTGCTACAGGGCAATACTTACCCGAAATAAAACTGAACGAATTCGGAGGTTTAATAAAAAATGCTTCCATTAGTGTGTCCAGCGAATTATCATTAAGCCAGCTGAAACCAAATAATAATTATTTTAAACTCGATTATCCGGCTGCAATGCTTTTACCTTTAAAGGGACGGGTGCAAATTATACAGATAGAAGTAAAATGCAAAAAAGCAACTACATTGAAAGTAGAAATTCGCACTTCTATAAAAAAGGAAAATTTTACCCCGGATGTAGTTTTGTTTAAAAACGAATATAATTTAGATAAAAGCACACAGCAAGTTGATATAGATTTTAGTCTTCTTGGTGTGGAGCGTGGCTACTACTTTATTTGTTTCATGAAAAATGAGCTTATCGAAATTGCCGAAAGCGACCAGTTGATAACAGGACTAATGTCGGTGTTTAACTATCAAAACCCTGCTGTTTCTAACTATGGTATTCAGGTTCCGCCGGATAATATTGGAGTTGAGAAATTTGAACTTTGGTGTCCATTACGTCGACCAAAAGGTAAAAATTTTGCATTAAAGTTTACACCTACCTTGGAGGCTTTTGAAATGAGCAATTTGAGAAGTGAGCTAATGCGTCCCGTAGTTGGCACCAATGCTTGGGTAGCCAGTTTTGAAGATGAAAATCCAACTTTAACGCTTAGCTGGGAGGAGCAACAAAGCATTCAACAAATCCGCTTATTTTTTGATACGGATTATGACCATGCCATGGAAAACGTGCAAATGGGACATCACGATTCGGCTATGCCATTTTGCGTAAAAGAATATACAATTACGGACGAAAATGATACTGTTCTGTTCGAAACTACAACTAATCATCAAACAGTAAACACAATTAAACTACCCAATACTGTGGTGGTTAGCCAATTAAAAATTGCCTTGAAGCACCCGTCCGAAATCACACCCGCAGCTTTATTTGGCATAATCGTAAATTAATTTAAAAATCAGATTATTGTCAGATGAGGCATATTCAATTTATTTTTATTGTATTATGCATCTTATTAACTACGCCATTATTGAAAGCTTAAAGTCAATCATTATGTTACAATCAAACAGCTACCGATTGGTTATAGGCACTACCTATTGGCAATGGAAAAGTGGGTGGGATGATTTTTGGAGGGGTGTCGCATGAGCACGTTCAGTTCAACAAGTCGGGCTTGATTACATGTAAAACATCGATTGATGGAAATTAGGTAAACCTGCCGGCGTAGGTGGTCCCTGGAAAAACACAACTGTAAAATCGAATGTAGCTTTTGATCCCTATTTAATAGGTTTCTATGATTAACGTCACTTAATGCTTTCGCCCGAATCAAATAAAACAGTTTGTTTTAAAATTGAGGAGGATTCATTCGGTAATGGTTCATGGATGACCTATAAGTACATAGATGTTCAGCCAGGCAAAACTTTTAATCTCGAATTTCCTAAAGCTTTTCAATCCCGTTGGATTCGTTTTGTAGCTACTGCTGATTGTAAAGCAACTGCATGGTTGGTTTATCAATAACTTTTTTTTATTGTAATTAGACGTTTTAGCAAAAATATAGGTGTAACTTGTTGCTAATTAATCTATGCCTTGTAGCTTTTGTCATGAAAAAGCTATAAGGCATAATCTATTTTTTAGACTCAGTTTTTTATAAAGTTTTTCGGGTTATTAGCTAAAATAAGTTTATATTACTGAATTCAGACGATTAATAAACGAAAACCACATTTTGTTACGCTATGTCCTTGAAATAGTCCCTCCCGAAATAGACATAATGGTAAAAGAAGCAAGGAAAATAAATGGCGTTTTATCCTCTCGAATGACAGGTTGCGGTTTTGGAGGCAGTACCATTTCACTAATAAAAGAAGAAGCAATCTATACATTCGTAGAACAAATGAGCGAAATCTACGAATTTGAAACAGACGTAAAAAACTCATTTTACATAGCAAACATTGGAGATGAAGTATTTAAACTCTATGAATTAGAATAATTTTGTCAAGTATTTTGCGCCGTTTACTTGACATTATTAGGCATATTCAGATGCGTGTTTTGATTATATGCGATAAAATTTGTATTTTTGCCTATCATAAGCGATGAAAATTGTATGGCAGACGCATTAAACCTTTCGAAGGAGATAATTTTCTCTTCATCAGACTCGAACACTTCCCGCAAAATTTCTTTGGCCGAAAAAGCAGGGAAACTAAAAAAAATAGCTCCAAGAGTATATACAACTAACATGTTGGATTCTGTGGAAGGTGTAGTTAAGAGAAATCTTATTGATATTTTGGCGTGGCGCTACCCAAATGCGGTAATAAGTCACCGTAGTGCACAAGAACTACACCCGACAGATGACGGTGATTTTTTTCTAACGTATAATTTTCGAAAAAAAATATCCGACCTTCCCGGAATAACTCTCAATATAAACGAAGGACCAAAGGCCATTGAAGGTGATATATTGTTGAATGGCATTTTCATTGCGTCCGAATATCGTTGGATGTTAGAGTGTATGCAGATTTCCAAGCGACGAGGCGAACAATCAAAAGTCCTTCCGATTTCTTTTATTGAAAACCGATTGGAAAAAATGATTCTCATTCAGGGCGAAGATAAATTGAATGAATTCAGAGATAAACTTAGAGAAGTTTCTGTTTTACTCAATATGCCAGTTGAATTTGAAAAGTTGAATAGAATTATTTCTGCCCTTATGTCCACTCACAATGTGAATGTACTTACAAACGATTCTTCAAGAGCAAGAGCCGCAGGTATGCCTTATGATGCTGCACGTGTAGAATTATTTTCAATACTCTTTGAAACGCTAAAGGACTATTTCTTTGTTGAACGAACAAATAAGAATACTGATGAAGATTCTTATCGCATGTTTTCCTTTTTTGAAGGCTATTTCTCAAATTATATTGAAGGAACAAGATTTACAATTGACGAAGCCAAATCGATTGTTGAAACTGGCATTGCTATTCCTAAACGAATAAAAGACTCTCACGATATTTTAGGGACATTTACAGTTATTTCCAATCGGTCGGAAATGAATAAAATCCCGTCAACTCCCGAAGAGTTATTTGAATTACTACAAAACCGGCATCGTATTTTGATGCGGGAAAGAGAAGATTACAATCCGGGGCAATTTAAAGACAAAAACAATCAGGCAGGAAACACCTTATTTGTAGACCACAGGCTGGTCAGAGGAACGTTAATACAGGGTTTTAAATACTACGCAGCATTAAAAGAACCCATGGCTAGAGCTATATTTATGATGTTTATGATAAGTGAAGTGCATCCGTTTATAGATGGGAATGGTCGTATCGCCAGAATCATGATGAATTCTGAACTATTTCGTGGTGGTCAGTCCCGTATAATTGTTCCAACTGTATTCAGGGAGGATTATATTCTGGCATTACGAAAACTTACAAGATCAAAAGAGCCGGCTACCTACATTAGGGTTATGGAAAAACTGCACAAATTCAGTGATAACCTTTATGGTGATGATTTTGATGAGTTGAATAATTATCTTGTTGAGTGCAACGCTTACGAAGAGCCGGAGAAAGCTCACCTAAAATACATAGAAAGAGTTTTCGGTCAAAAGTCCAAAGACGATTTTGACAAAGCCCTTGAAGATGAGAAGAGGCAGACCAAATAACTTTATATGCGCTGATATTTGTACCGGATTAATTTATTTGCGACAAAATTTATCATTTGCAAGACAAAGCTTGATTAATTGCACCATTTTTTGTGTAACTACTCATTTAAATCATTTTAAATGGAATAACACTAAGTCTTGGAAATTGTTTGGTTGCGCTCTGTATTGCATGAGACCCTTATCCAATAAGCATTTCAGAAGAAATACACCGCAACTAAAATAAGAAAAAACAAAGAAAATAAATTTAGGTTAGTTGCGGTACAAAATCGCTACAACCCTTTAAGATAAAGGCTTTGATGCCCTCCGCAAACGAAACACCGCAACCAAGGGTTGTTTTAAAAACGCAGGGCAGGAAGCGGTCAGGCAAAGCCTGAAAGTTTATTACGGGCAGCTCCGCAGGGCAAAATCCCCAGCCACAAAAAATCCCCACCATTCGTACCTCATGGCTTGCACGGTCTTTTTTGGGGCTTCCGTGCAATCAACGCAAAACGCAATGCTAAGTTACATAACAATGGCATTATAAGCGTTTTTCACCCTGACGGGCAAGGGATAAGCCTGAAAAAGCTTATAATCTAATTATGTAAAATAGCCGCACAAGAGCAACGCATTTGCCCCGCTTTGCTGCCCGAATACCTAATCGCCAAATAGGCAGAGCGGTAAGTAATTACACCTAATCGGTGCGAGGTTTAGGCGTACCGCCAATCCGAGAATAAAGCCCCGAAAACCACTTGTGTTTTTTATTGTAGGTTTATTTCGGGTAGCAATTAAAAAACACAAAAGGTTTTCAAATATGGGGACAGTTGCCACAAAACATTTTTGCCATTTCAGGGGTTTTTTAGGGACCCCATTCCATGCCAAAAATGCTTTGTGATAGAAGTTGAGAATGTTGAAAAGTAAGAATAATTTTACGGCAACCATTCCAAAAAAATATAGTGCCGAATACGTAAAACTTATTTCCTACTTCCCAACATTCAATACCTCAATTTCCCCACCACCCTTTAGTTATTGCAGTAATATAAAAAAATAAGTGTTGAGTTTTTAATGCGCTTGCGGTAAATGCGTTCCATTCCGTTTCCATTTCGTTCCGGTCGGTTTCGTACCTCGACCGAACCAACACTTCATTTCGCCTTCATTACAAACAGACACCTCATCACCACACAGCTTCGGTAGTTTCCTTCCTTTTCCATTCCGCAAGCTTCATTAATTCAGTCACTCACTACCCAAGCCCTTTCCCACGCATTTCCAATGGCATTTTTTTATTTTCTGCGACGAGTTTACCCCATAAGAATCAATCGCCTAAAGGCAGAGCGGAAAGTAATTTCACCTATTCGGTGCGTTATTAAGGCGTATCGCCAATTTGGTAATAATACCTTAAAAATCAATTGTATTCGTCTTTGAATGTGCATTTTTAGTCGCATAAAAACGCACAAATTAGTAACAGTTGGTAACACTAGTAACACCTGTTACCAATGTTACTATCGTTACTATAAGAGCTGTTATGGACGGAAAATACCACAATTCCCCACCACCCAAAAGTTGTTACAAAAAATAAAAACATTTCGGATTGATTTATTTTAGTGCTTGCTGTATATGCATTCCATTATCGCTCCATTTCGTTCCAGGTTCTTCGCTCGTACCTCACTTCGAAACCTGATACTCCATTTTGCTAACATTGCAAGCATACACTTCAGCACCGCACAGCTTTAGTAAAATACTCATTTCCATTCCGCAAGCTACATACATTCCGTTTTTACCCAAGCTCTTTTCCAACGCATTTCCAATGGTATGTTTATATTTTCTGCGGTGTGTTTACCCCATAAGAATCAATCGCCTAAAGGCAGAGTAGAAAGTATTTACACCTAATCGGTGAGTTGTTCAGGCGTACCGCCAATCCGAGAATAAAACCCCGAAAACCACTTGTGTTTTTTATTGAAGGTTTATTTCGGGTAGCAATTAAAAAACACAAAAGGTTTTCAAATATGGTGACAGTTGCCAAGCTCCTTGCAGCAGCTTGCTTTTGTATAGCACTTCGTGCAATAACCACAAGAATTCCCCACCACCCAACAGTTGTTGCAGAAAAATAAAAAAATCAGTGTACGTCTTTCATGTGCTTGCGGTAAATGCGTTCCATTCCGTTTCCATTTCGTTCCGGCTTCTTGTTCGTGCCTCACCGCGAAACCTTACACTGCATTACTCCTTCATTACAAGCATACACCTCAGCACCGCACAGCTTCGGTAGCTTCCTTCCTTTTCCATTCCGCAAGCTTCATTAATTCAGTCAGTCACTACCCAAGCCATTTCCATCGCACTTCCAATGGTGTTTTTTTTATTTTCGGCGACGAGTTTACCCCAAAAATATCCTCAATATTTCCCCTCCGCCCTTTAGCAGTTGCAGTTCAGTCAGGCAATAGAGTTGATTTTCCATGTGCTTGCGGTCGGTGCATTCATTATGGCTCCATTTCGCTCAGGGAACTACGTTCGTACCTCACTCCGAACCCCTACACTGCATTCTGCCTGCATTTAAGCATCCACCTCAGCACCGCGCAGCATAAGTATTCCTTTTCTCACTCCATATATTCCGTTCCTTCAGTCATACCCATGCCATTTCCCCACCCATTTCCAGCGGTTGCCTTCCTTCCTGCGGCGAGTTTACCCCGAAAGAACTGAATACTTTTTTTTTGATAATGATTTTATTTTAAAGTCGAAAACTTTCTATGTCTTCACTGTCCTCAAAGTCCAACAAAAAACACAATACCAAATAAAAACCTAATGAAAATAAGGACTTTTTGAATTAAATATTTTCCGCCAAAAAAAAATGAATATACAAAGATAGCCGTTACGTTTACCGTCAGTAAAGGTCGAGCCCTACGGGTTTTTGCCACAATCTCCACACCTCGTTGCACTTCGGGTAGTATTCTGCCAAAAAACCTTGACAGCCGCCACTTCTCTGGCTGTTT
>CAMBSB010000212.1 GCA_945870155.1 Paludibacter jiangxiensis
TAAATTTTGTTTTGTGTGTTCCATGTGACAAATGAAATCAATTATAAACACATGAAATCAAACTTTCTAATTTTGTTATTGCTATTTTCAATGACAGTTTTTGCCCAAAACGGTAGTATTGAGGGCACAGTTATCGATAAGTCGACAGGTGAAACCATCCCTTTTGCTAATGTGGTTTTGCTCAAAAACAATCAATTCAATACAAATGGTGCAGTAACTGATTCAAAGGGAGCATTTTCAATCAACAAGCTCGAAAGTACGGATTATTCAGTTGTAGTTTCATTTATCGGATTTGTATCCGATACCCTTAAAAACCTGAAAATCACCAAAGAGAAGCCTGTTTTAAGATTAGGAAAGATAGCCCTTGCCGTGGCGGGAGTGGCACTTAACGAAGTTGAAGTCAGTGCGCAGCAAAATACGCAGAAGTCAAGTCTCGACCGTAAAACGTATAGGGCAGCCGATTTTGCTACTGCCAAAGGTGGCACTGCGGTGGATGTGCTTAATAAAATTCCTTCGGTATCCGTCTCGGCCGATGGCGAAGTGTCGGTACGCGGAACAACGGATTTTATGGTGTATCTCAATGGTAAACCAACACAAATGGAGCCATCCATGTTATTGGGGCAGATTGCAAGCGATGCAATCGAAAATATCGACGTTATTGCTGTACCGTCGGCCAAATACGATGCGCAGGGGAAAGGCGGTATTATCAATATTACAACTAAAACTATTGGTAACGGCGGTTTGTCGGTTGTAGTGAATGGTACCTTAGGAGGTGCTCCGTGGGGTAATACCCGTGATGTATACAGCAATTACCTGCTTACTGATAACCGATACACCGGGGGTGTAAATGTGATGTATGGTAAAAATAATCTCTCGCTCTATGGAGGTGTTAACTACAGCATGAAAAACGTAAACGGCGACCGTACAGGTGATGCGCGTATTTTAGATAAATCAACCGGCAAATACAAACACATGATATCCGAAAATGGCGAGCGTCCCGAATGGTACGAAAACTTTTCAGCCAATGCCGGATTGGATTACAAATTGTCAAAAAATACCCTGCTATCGGCTTCGTATTTTTATGGTAATCGTACCGAAGGTCGTTCAGCTTTTTATGTGTATAATATTTTTACTGCTGATAAAGATAAAAGCAATAAAACCAATGAAACCTGGGTTTTCAATCCGAATACCGACAATCGGTATGGTATTTTTCATACTGCCAATGTGGATTTGAAGCACAAATTTAATTCTACTTCCGAAATTAACTTGTCGTTTTTGTACGAACATTCCAATTTGTCGCGCGAATTGGACAACGAAAACTTTGATTTTAATAGAGTTGCCAATAAAGTAGGTAACCGTACACTCCATTTTAATCAGAAGGATAGTACACCATTAGACGCTTTCCGTTTCTCCATCGATTACAGCAAAGAATTTGAAAATAAACACCGGTTAAGTATAGGTTTTCAGCCCCAACTTATTAATATTGCAGGCACATTCGATTACGATACCCTCGACTTTGTAAGCAATAAAATGAAATCTTATACTTCGCTCGAGAATGGTATCGATCTGTCAAGAGTGCTGTATGCAGCCTATATCGATTATGCCGGCAATTGGGGTAAACTAAAATATTTAGCAGGATTGCGTTTTGAATATACCGACCAAACCATGGATATCGATAACCCGAATTATTTCTCTATTTTCGACCGTCCAACCGAATCGACCTACAAAGTACAGCAACCGGATTGGTTTCCGACCCTGCACCTGAGCTATGAGATGAACGAAAAAAACAAACTGAATTTTGCTGCCAATCGCAGGATTAGTCGTCCTGCCGTTAAAGATATGGCGCCTTTCCTGTATCGTCGTCATCTCGAAGTGTATGTAGTGGGCGACCCGGACATTAAACCACAATATATTTCGAATGTAGAGCTAAGTTACCAAACCTGGTTGGGCAAACAAAAATTAGGTCTGACAGGCTTTTACCGTGGTGTGGATAATGCTTTGTTTCGGGTAAATACGGTTTACGATAAAGAAATGGTATTAATTCGAAGTATTACCAACTCGGGCAATACCGCTTCTACGGGTATCGAACTGAATGCCAATTTGGATGCCGGCAAACGAACTAAAATCTTCATTGGCGGCTCGGTTTATCATTTTCATGTCGAAGGTGAAGTTTTCGGTTACAAAGAAAACAACAATAGCGTAAACTGGAGTCTGAATGGAAATGCCAATTACAACATTACCAAAGAATTGAAACTATCGGCTGATTTTGATATTAAATCGGCAACTGTTACTGCTCAGGGCAATAATTTTATGATGTATTTAGCCAATGCAGCGTTGAACTACAGACCTGTGAAACTGAAAAACTGGAACTTTTCGCTCAAGGTACTTGATATACTGAATTCGAATGTCGAAGGGCTTGATACACGCGCTTTCGACAAAGATGCAAATGAGATTTTCTATCAGAAAACTTATTATTATCGCACTGGTACCATTGCCGAGTTAGGTATAAGTTATTCGCTGAATACCGGCAATTCAAAATCGAAAACCAAATCAGATAATACATACGGGAAATCAGAGTTTTGATAATTAATTAGCAATTTAAACTCATTATTTGTCAATCCTGAATTGCCAAACCAATCCTTCGAATAAAATCGCTAATACGATTATATTTTAGCATCTATTTTTGTAGAATAAAAATAGATGCTAATTATATAATAGAATGAAACAACTTTCAATTGGTTTGGGATTGATTAGTTTGCTTCCAATGCATACAATGCACGCAAAAAAGGCAAACGATAATAAACCCAATATTTTATTTCTGATTTCCGTTGACCATAGCGTTCCGTTTCTGGGATGTTATGGCACAAAAGACATCAAAACACCAAACTTCGATATATTTGCCGGCGAAAGTATGGTATTCGACCGTGCTTACGTAACAGCACCGCAAAGCGCCCCCTCGCGTTCGTCGTTTTACACGGGACGGTCGCCCATTTCAACCACCATGTCGATGTTTTCGTTGCCTTTGCCTGCCGAAGCTGTAACGTATGCAGATATTTGCAGGCAAAATGGCTATTTTACAGGTGTTACAGCACGAGGCCATCATCAGGACGGACTAAATCGAAATAAAGAAATTAAAGATGCCATCGAAAAATACGGCATGAAAACCTTTGCTAAGCGTTTCGATTATGCTAAATCGAACGGAATGCCATATCCCGAAATAGTAAATTGGATAGTTTTCAACGAACATTGGGGTTTATACGATTTAAAGCGACTCACCGAATACGTTATGGCTGCCGACCCAAGCCGCCTTGTAACTGAAAATAGTGGTATCGATGCACGTAAACCGAGCATCGACTATGAAGTGGGACATATAAAGGATAATCATTCATATCGTCCGCCACATGTGCCACTTATCAGCAGCGAACGTGCTACGGTAAACGGCGAATATGGTGCCATTGGTTATTTAGTTGAAGGCCATGTTTGGAACCCCAAAGGGCCTTGGGTGCATTATAATTATAAAGGAAAAGAAGAAGCAACAGTAGAATACGAAAAATTTATCGGACAGTTAAACGACTATATCAAACGTGGTTTGAGCGCTGCTGTTTATACGCAATGGACCGATGTGGAAAGCGAAATGAATGGCATTTATACTTATGATCGAAAAGTTATAAAACTTGACAAAGATCGTGTATCGAAAGCAAATAAATCGACATATCGCGAAAAAGAACTCAGCAAAGGGCAAACCGATGCGCAACATCTTAAGTAAAAGATGTGATTTATAAACTTTAAAAAACTAAATATTATCAAACCAAAGGCAGTCTCAATAGTTAAATAAAATATAATCATTTAAAACACATTCTCGCTTCTTTTTGCATGTATTTATGTTTGGCTACAATAAGTTACGACCATTTTAAACAAAAACAGCTTGATATATTAATTATCAAGCTGTTAATGTTTAGTTGGAGTTAAGTCAAATTATTGTTAACAAACAATTAAATGATTAAAAAGGTAAATCATCGGAACCAGGTGGTGGAACTTGCAGATCGGCTGTTGGTGCTTGAACAACACTGGCCGGAGCTTCGGTTGAATCAGGTTTTTTACCTAATAAGGTAATGTTTTCAGCAACAATGTCGGTAGTGTAACGTTTAATTCCATCCTTTTCGTACGAACGGGTTTGAATTTTTCCTTCCACATAAATCTGAGTTCCTTTTTTAATATACTTCTCAGCGATTGTTGCTAACCCGCGCCAGGCTACAATGTTGTGCCATTCGGTGCGTTCAGGTACCTGTGTGCCATTAGCAAGTGTAATTGCACGTTCGGTAGTTGCCAAAGTGAAATTTGCAACTGCTACATCCTTGTCGAGGTAGCGTACTTCCGGGTCTTTTCCTACATGCCCCAAAAGAATTACTTTGTTTACGGACATAAAAAATAGTATTTAAAAGATTAATAAATAAGAAATACGGGGATGTAAAATTAAGAATATATTTTAATATAACAAAACTTTTATCAATAAATTTTTAAAATATTTATTTTCGGGGTTTAATTTAATGATTTTTAAAATTTTAAATCGTCAATTTTTAAAATTACATTGCCTTTTACATTCGTTGAAATGCGCACAGCACCCGGTATTAAATCCAGACTATTGACTACTAATGAATTAAGCTTACCTTGCAAAGTAATTCCATCAAATACCGAATAATTACTTAACATTTTATTGGCTTCTGCTTTCATATCATCCAAATCTTTTTGTACTGGATAAGTTAAATATGGAGTCAGTTTTTTAAGTATAAGACCTTGTAAAAGCCAACCAGCCGATTTTACAAGTGCATTTTTGGTTTTAACATCAAATTCAGGATTTTGAATTTCGATAGCAGTTTTTTCTGAGTTGTAAACCATATTTCCCGAAAAATATATCCTACCTTTTAAAGAACCAATAACATCAGTAACTACCACTGCCCTACCCTCGCTTCCAAAAATTGAAATATCGGTTATAGTGATAGTTTTATTACCTTCAGTAAAAGTTTTGTTAATCAATTGTGATTTAACCATTTCCGAAATTTTGTCGTAAGTGGCATCAGCAGCAATATTTAAATTAAATTGTTGTGGTGCTCGTTGTATAAATTTAAAAGGTGGCAGTGGTATTATCGCATTTTGCTTTGGCTCAACACCCATAAATGACTCAATTTGAGCATATAATGATATAGCTAAATTTAATTTCTGACCTACAGTTGAAAAAGGAGATACAAAAACATCTTTGGGTGTTATGCGAATCCATAAATTGTTTTCGTCATTAACTTTTACGGGTTTTTGCGCCTCAGTCCAAGCCATACCTACATATTTTTTTAGATCAACCATATCAGCTAAAGCTTTGTCAATCTGATCAGTAATAAGCTTTTCACTTTTTGAAAGTGCAATATTGGCTATAGGTGTAAGAGGTACATTGATACCAACCAAATTTATTTTTGGTGTTTCTATCCACTGAAAACCCGATGAACTAGTTTTGGCTATTAATTTCCAGTTTCGGTCAATATTAATCGTGGTTTTATAGGTCAGGGCAATACTTCCATTGGCTTCGTAGTGATCGCTGACTGAAAGTCCAAACTTTTCAACCTTCCAGGCAAAACGAGACCAAACCTTTAGAGGAACTCGGTATTCAATTACATTATTGGTAATTTTGAAGCTAAAATCCTGTACTTTCCAAACTTTAACACTTAAATCCTGGTTATTTAAATTGTTTTCCTCAAAAATAAGTCCATTCATTTTCTTATTTATTGCAGCTTCTAATTTCTTAATATCAATATCGAGCTGCAGAGGAAATTCGGACATAGCCGGACTTATAGTTGATGGTAAATATGATTCTTTAGGTTTTTCAATTTGAAGTTGAGTTTTACACGAACTAAAAATCAGTAATACAACAAGATATACAAAATAAGATTTAATTTTAGACATAATAATTTGGATTAAATTGATAAAAATAATATGCCCCCCAACCCCCTGAAGGGGGAGTTTTGAAGCATCAGAAAAGTATAATTTATTAAAACAACATGATTAATTTCAATTTTAAAAATTTTAGTCCCCAATATCTAAACAAAACTTTAATATGTTGACTTGATGGCACTTAGTAAAATCGAATATTGAAAGGCAAAGTTAATTATAATATTATGAAATGTAACATGTTCACACAAAAAAAGGTGAATTATTTCACCTTTTTAATTATAAGTAACTCAAATTTAGCTACACTCTCCTTTGATTCGCATGTTGTTTATCAATTTATTTTCAATATTGTGCATTTCAATAATTAGATTACAACTTGTCAAATAATTAACAAATTAGCTCATTTATAATATGTTATAAAGTTTTTGAATCTAAGTCCATCTCTTGAAAACTATCAGCTATTTTTAAAAAGGGTTCATTTAAGTTTGAACTATATTATTTGCATATTTAGAGTTAGTTAATGTGTGTTTTAATGAAATTAAACATCGTAGTATTTTTATAGTTAATTAATACACCTGAATTCCCCCTTCAGGGGGCTAGGGAGCTGATTATTAAAGTTTTTATCTTCGCATCATCATTTGCATCAGTCCACCACCATTTTTCACATTAGTGAAGCCTTTTTGCATCAACATGCGTTGAGCATAAGCTGAACGCGCTCCGGAGGCACAATAAACAGTAATATCTCGCGATACATTACCCAATTCATTTAATCGAGCCGGAAGTTCGTCCAATTGAATGTTTATAGCTCCCGGGAACGCTCCACCTGCAAATTCCTGAGGTGTACGAACATCTATAATTAAAGCTTCGTTATTTGAAGAGTTTGATTGTGTTGATGAGTTAGAAGAACTTTCAGAACGTACCTGAGCCATCATAGCGGCAATTCCTCCACCATTTTTCACATTTTTGTAACCCAGTTGCATTAACATACGCTGTGCATAAGCCGAACGTGCACCCGAAGCACAATACACAATTATTTCACGATCCTTGTCATTTCCAAATTCGTTCAAACGCATTTGTAATTCATCAAGCGAAATATTAATGGCATTCGGAACAGCTCCTCCACGAAACTCACCCGCTGTACGTACATCAACAATTAATTTCGAATTTTGATTTTCAACAGTTTTCTTTACTTCTGTAACTTCCTTCTTTTCAGATACTACTGTTGCATTTTTCTTTTCAAGCGGCAAAAGTTCGATTTTGATATTTTTAAAGCCAATTGCCCTGGCATGTCTTTGCATGGAAATATGACCACCCGAAACATTGATTACATCCTTAAAACCTGCTCCAATTAAAGTGCGTAATGCCTGATGTCCTTTTTTGCCTGTTTCATCGTAAACTATTACGGGACGATTAGCCGGGATAGAATCCAATTTTTCAGGTAGAAGTTCCAATGGAATATGCATTGCGCCCAATACATGCGCCTTTTCGTAAGCAAAAACATCACGTACATCAATAAAAATTGGATTTTTATCATCCATATATGTATCTAATTCAGAAGATGTTAATGATTCACTAAAACCTGACATTCTGTTTTCGGCGGTAAATGCAGCCATGTTTATAGCATCGTTTGCTGTTCCCAAAGGTGGTGAATAGGCAAAGTCGATATCAGCTAAATCAGCTATAGTAAGTTTTGTTGCTGCCGCAGTAGCAATTACATCTAATCTGCGGTCAGCTCCTGCGTAACCTGCTGTCTGTCCGCCTAAAATAACGCCTGTATTTTTATCGTAAACCAACATAACTGAAACTTGCTCAGCACCGGGATAGTATGAAGTATGGTGTTCCTTATGCACTACAATCGCATCAGCTTCCATTCCCAAAGAGCGGGCTTGTTTCAATGATAAACCGGTTATTCCGGCTACAGCTTCAAATACCCTTACAATTGAAGTCCCGATGGAACCTTGATACTTATGTTTTCCTCCCAAAGCATTTTCGGCTGCAATTCTTCCCTGTCGATTGGCAGGCCCAGCAAGTGGAATACGCACTTTTTTACCGTTAACACGATGTTCAATTTCCACCATATCGCCGGCAGCATAAATATCAGCATTGCTTGTTTGTAAATATTCATTTACCAGAAGGCCACCAGCTTCACCTAATTCCAAACCTGTTTCCTTAGCCAGTTGCAAAGTTGGACGAACACCAATCGAAAGCAAAACCATATCGGCATCCAGGGTTTTTCCGTTGTCAAGTTTTACACTTCTTGTCCCTATTTCGGTAACACCAGCACCGGTATGAATTCCTACGCCATGCGAAAGCATTTCGTTTTCGATAAAACCTGCTGTTTCGGCTTCCATAATGGCCAT
>CAMBSB010000213.1 GCA_945870155.1 Paludibacter jiangxiensis
ACCTCTTCTCGATCAAATAGCATTTTCAGGAAACAAAGCAGTTGTTAAGTTTCAGCAAAGTACTATAGGGACAGGAATAAAAACACATGATAATAACAATGTTCGTGAATTTGAGATTGCAGGAGCAAATAAAGTGTATTATCAGGCAGTTGCAGTTATTGTAGGGAATTCTATTGAATTGACATCTAATCAGGTTTTGCAACCGCAATACGTTCGTTATGCGCATTCTCCAACTCCCAACCCGAATTTAATTAACCATGCAGGATTACCAGCGCTGCCTTTTAATACTGAAACATGGAATTATAATGTTAGTATAACTACAGGATTAAACAATTCGACAAAATTGGAAGCAAATAATTTTTTACGTTTTTCTAGAAAAGCTGAAGGTATCGAGGTTTCAAATATGGGGATTGACGAAATTATTCAGTTGCAACTTTCAGACACTTCAGGTCGTTTACTCAATTGCATAAAAACAAACGCAACTTCGGATATATACTTTATTCCAATATCAAAAAAAGGAGTATATCTCTTGCATGGAAATACGAATAAATGGGCCTTTTCACAAAAACTAATTTTCTGAAATAAAATATTCTTTTTCAAACTTTAATAAGGTTTTTTTAACATATCATTCATATCAATAAATTCCATTAGTGCTATGTTCACAACTGCATTTCACGGGTTCTTTTCGTATGGGAATTTTATCGCCACCGGAAGTTTTTAAGTTCATTTTCAATTCCAACCCAATAGACGCGTATTTTTTATCAAAAATCAGATTATGAACTTCATTTGGGTCATTTTGCAGGTCATATAGATTTTGATATCCTATAAACCCTGATTGAAAATATACATATAGCGTTCAGTTCGAACACCGAAAATGGTAAGCGTATTCGGATACTGAAATTCCTTGTAGTATTCGTAACAGAATTTATCACTCCACTGTGACACAGCTTTTCCTTCAGCGAGCACGGTAAAAGAAGACCCAACCATATAGTCCGTTTTTTCAATCCGGCAAAATCATGAATGGTAGGGGCAATATCCACATTCAGCATTACCTTTTTAACTTTATTTAACATACAAACTTATTTTCACTTCAAAGCATTACTTACAACAGTCAATATGGCAAACATTATATACCTGAACTATAAAAATAAGTAGTAAATCTATTTCAAATAGAATATAAACTGCTTTATAATAATGCATTTATGTTAAATCGATTTATTGTTAGTAAAACTATAAATTGTTGAAAGATTTTTTCAGATATGCTTTTCGGTTAAATAAATAACTATTATTTTTGTTGTATAAATTTAATATAGGTCTGTCATTAAACCTGTTGGTCTCCTTAAACACAACAACTATGATAAATTTTGATTATCGTTTCCCATTATTTGAAAGTATTATGTTTGGTTCGCTTAGTCCGTTCCTACCTGAGAATAATTATAGTGTTTACCTCAACGAAGAAAACTACCGTGTTGGCTTGGATTCCATTCCCGATGAAGGTCGGCTTGGATTCACATTTTACAAACCGGCGAACTTTAAATGCCGGTATTACTACCATAAGTTAGTACAGGAAACATTTTGTTATTGCAATGATATACTCCTGTATCTGGAGGAGGAACAGGACACAGACTCACGAGCCTATTTGCGCCTCACCTTGCTTGATAAACATTTGAAAACCTCCTTGATTAAAATTGGCGAAACTTTACATTCAGGCAACATATCCACCAAGCATTTTTTAGAGCCATTACCAGTGACCGATTCTGAATTGTTATCCAACAGTTATATTTTTCATTTGCTGAAAGTATGTGTCGCAAAAGCGTATCTTGAAGTGCAATTAGCACTTTCGGACGTAATTTACAACCCGCTTACCGAGTCAATGCTTTACACGGCTATAGTAGGTGAGCTGCCACCCACTAAGTGTTTTTTGAAACAAGTACCTGTTGATAATTTGCAAAATCGACCGTTAAAGGATAAAAACACAACGAATCCTCTTGATATTGTTTTGTCTGACGCAGAAAAAGCCATAACAATCGTTGATACAAAATTGCATACAATAAAAGATTTAATAGCTATGAAAATAGGGAGTGACCGTACTATCCGTCGCATGTTAGAGAGAAAAGAACTTATTGGCATTAAACAAAAAAATGGTTGGAGGATTGAAGATGCTGAACTTCAACATTATTTAAAAAATTTAAAATCAAACAACAACATATCAAATCCATGACACCAAAAGCATTGACTTTAAACGTGTTGAAATTCGAACACGTGGACCAAAAAATTACAGTTTATCTGACAAAAGCACCGTCAATTAACGCCATTAAGTTTTCGGAAAAAGATGCTAAACAACTAAAAGCGGAATTTAAACTCTCGGACAATTGGATTGCTGTATATGCGTTAATAAAACCCGATACGAATACAGTTTTCGCCGCAACCAAAACCGTTTCTCCTGCTTTTTGTCACGAAGGCGAATATTGTTGGTCTATCTCTTTCCTGAAAAAATACTACACACTTCGACTTAGCAATTATTTTAAATCGTTGGGTTTGCCCTGTCGTAACAATTTTGTGTCGGATACTGAAGTGTGGGTCAAAGCACAATCGGTATACCCCAATTGCAGCGGTTTCAAATCGTTCACAGTTAAGGTTCAGTTTAATTACGACGAGCAACAATTTGAGTTAGTTGTTATTGTTGGTGAGTTACATACGGTGTATAATAAAGCTATATCTGATAGCATTTTCTCCGAAATAAAGTATGATTTATTTGGCTGGGTACTTTACGAAACGGAGATTATGCAACACAAATACCTGTCTGATCAGGCACGTCGAAATTTAAATAAAGTATATCCTTGTTTGCATCCATCTCTGCGGGCGCGATTACATTTTAGTCAACTTGCTCCCGAAAATAGCAATCGGTATTTGAAGCATTTTGATGAAATGGAGCAGTTTAAACAGAGGTATTTAGAGACCGAAGGCTTAGCTGCAATTTTATTACTCAATTTGGATTGGATAGTTGCAACACCGCAACTATTTGATACTACAGCATTAAAAACACTTCAATTTGGGGAAGGTAAACATACGCAACCAAAATTTGGAATGCCTCAACTGGGACCCAAAGAGTTGTTGCACGACGAAGTTGTCTTTCTATTTATCGGTCACGAAAGCGATACGCCCTTAGCAGCTACCATTGATGATTATTTCAGAGGAAACCACATTTCCGAATTTAAAGGTATTTCAGAGTATTTAAAGTTGCATTACAGGACCGAATCACATTTAAGTATTTGGTTCACTGACAAAGAAAATCCATTGATTGAAATTGAAGCATCTATTAAAACAAAAAAGGAGCAAAATATAATTCTTCCATCAAAACGATATGTGGCTGTTTATTTATCGCCATACTCCAAAACTACATGTACTGACGCACAACGCAAGATTTACTTTAGGATAAAAGAATTGTTGCTCACGCATAATATTGTAACACAAACCATTGATGTGGCAAAGGCATGGGGTTTTCAGCGTGAGTTGATGCCCGTTGAAGTAGAATTAGATAAAAATAATGACCCAAAAAAACCAATAAAGAAAGCTTTGGTTAAAAAAGGATTTCATTATAGTTTGGCAAACATTGCAGTGGCTATATATGCAAAATTAGGTGCAACGCCCTGGTGTTTTGAGGCGCAAGCGTCCAAAGAATTAGTGATTGGTGTGAGCGCTTACACAAGCCGTGATTTGGGTAAAAAATACATTGGTAGTGCTTTTAGTTTTACCAACGAAGGCAGGTTTGGAGGCTTCGAATGTTTCAGTCATCATCAAATAACTGAATTGGCAGGTTCCATAAAATTGGCAGTAAAGAATTTACATAAAGCCAATACAAACATAAACCGATTAGTAATACATTTTTACAAAAAGTTAAGTTACTGCGATTTGAAACCCATTCAGCAAGCACTCTCGGAGCTTAAATTAGTAATCCCTGTCGTAGTAGTATCTATTAATAAAGGGTTTTCGGATGATATGGTTGGGTTCGATTTGAGTGAAGTTCACAAAATGCCAATCTCGGGTATTTATTTGGCAATTAATGATAAACAATATTTACTTTATAACAATCAATTGACAAATAGGACTGACTGTAAAATAGATGAGCGTGAAGGTTATCCATTTCCGTTGAAAATAAGTGTTCAAAAGTTTATGCCAAATGAAAAACTATCGACGCCTATGTCAGAAGAAGAGATAATACCAATTTTTGAACAGGTTTGTAGGTTTAGTTTACTTTACTGGAAATCGGTTTCGCGACAGTGGTTACCCGTAACGCTGAGGTATCCTGAAATGCTTGCACAGATAGCACCGCATTTTAAATACAAGGATTGGGGTGAGCTGGGGAGCGATAGTTTGTGGTTTATTTGATTAGACAAAAGAACAAAGTCAAAAGACAAAAGAACAAAGAGCAAAGACGACGGACAAGACGACAGACAACAGACGACGGATGTGGTGATTTGTTGATATGATGATGTGATAATGAGAAAATTCTAGAAAATACAAACGCGCAACATGAACCGAAGGTCATCGACTAACGGGAAATAAACGTTGAACACGAAATATAAAGCAGTTTGAGCAATCAGGCTGCTTTTTTTGTGTCCGAATGGGTGGATAGTAAGCGGTCAATAGCGGTCAATGCGGACATTCATAGAAAAAAAGAACCACACCAAAATGTTTGGCACGGTCAATAGCGGACAACGCGGACATTTTCAGGCATTGGCAAATTTGTTGTAAAATCCAATGGCGTAGGGCACTACAGGTTTAATGTAAACACTTTACTATATGATCAAAGGTAATTGCGTTGAAATTAAAGAACGATTTGAAAGAACAATGATTGATCGCCAATGTTCAGGTAGAATCAGATTGCAAAAAATCTTTTATTAATCCCTATAAAAATAAATAAAATGGGAAAATTGAATATGGGAATCCTAGGTGGATTCTCGGGTACCGTTGGAACAGTCATCGGTATCTGCAAAAAAAATGGTGATGATGTTATCATTGCCAAAACAAAAAGAAAGCGCACTTCAAATACTGAAGGCCAAGTTAATCAACGTACAAAATTCGGTCTTGTTACCGGATTTATACAACCACTCAATCCCGTAGTGAAGTACGGGTGTAAAATGGTGGCAGGAAACGCAATGACACCTTACAATTATGCTTGTAAGTATGCATTAGACAAAGCCATTGTGGGTGTTGCACCAGATTTTGGACTGGATTACGGCAAACTGTTAATAAGCTATGGTCAACAGAGTCAATCAACGAACACAACTGCTGTATTGGTGGACGATGTTGTAAATTTCAACTGGAACGACAATAGTAGTTCAAGTTCTGGAATTGGAAGTGATAAAGCGGTGATGGTTGTTTACAATGTGGATAACTTCGAGTTAAGCTATTCATTTAATGATGCAACCAGAGCCGATAAAAGTGGTTCATTATCCATTCCGAATAGTGCAATTGGAGACAAGTTGCTGTTTTACATTTTCTTTCAGTCGGCAAACGATCCGTTCAATGTATCGAGTAGCCAGTATCTGGGTACTGCCATAGTAAGTGCATAGTTGCATTAATTATTTAATTAAAGCCTCCGAATAAATGTTCGGGGGTTTTTTTATAGAAAGTTGTAGGATTAAAATAATTTGAGTTAAATTATTGATGTTTAAATTTTAAATGTTTATAATCATTTCTTGACAAATAGTTAACAGCATTTTCTAAGTTTTGCAGGTTGTTTTTAAGTGATTTAATTGATTTAGTGTTTTTTTCTTCCTTTTTGACTGAAAATAGCAAGCAATTGGTTTAAAATTGAAATTCCTACTGATTAATTAATCCTAACTTTGTATTCAAATCAACAGAAAAAAATATTTATGATTTATTTGTTCAAACTCAGAAAAAATATTTTAATTGCTCTTGTATTTTGTGTGCCCGTAATTCAAGCTTCAACAAGGGAAGATAAAGCTCCCCTAATATTTATCGAAAATCAAACAAGTTTTATGTTGAGTTGTATCGATTCAGCAATACTGAAACCTGCTTCGTGGGATAAATACGCGAATGCTACCAAACATAAATTAGTAACACCTCGCAGTATCGAAGACAATGGTTTATTGCGTTTAGTGCCATCTTCCGATTGGTGTAGCGGCTTTTTTCCGGGTAATTTGTGGTATATTTCGGAACTTACCGGGGATAAAAAATGGGAAAAATTGGCTGATAAATTCACGTTGAAAATTGAACCCGAAAAAACGAATGCCGCCACACATGATATGGGTTTTAAAATACTCTGTAGTTTTGGAAATGGATATCGGATAAATCAAAACGAAAACTACAAAAATATTATTGTTCAATCGGCTTATACATTGACTAAACGATTTAACCCCAAAACAGGTCTAATACTTTCGTGGGATCATAGTCGCGACAAATGGGTAAATCCTGTGATAATCGACAATATGATGAATCTTGAATTGTTATTTTTTGCTTTTCGTCATACCAACGATTCGATGTTTTATAAAATTGCCGTTTCGCATGCCGATGTAACTATGAAAAATCATTTCCGTAAGGATTATAGTTGCTACCATGTGGTGGATTACAACCCCGAAACCGGCGAAGTATTAAAAAAAACTACCCATCAGGGCTTGAACGACAGTTCGTCGTGGTCGCGCGGACAGGGATGGGCATTGTACGGATATGTGCTAATGTATCGTGAAACAAAAGATATGAAATACCTGAAGTTTGCCGAAAACATTGCCTCTTTTATTCTCAACCATAAAAATTTACCTGCTGATAAAATCCCATATTTCGATTTTGATGCTGTTGCCGGTAAATCAACCCCTCGTGATGCTTCAGCCGGAGCTTTAATTGCATCTGCTTTGTATGAATTTTCTACTTATTCCACTTCCAAAGCCAATTATTATCGTACAATGGCCGATATTATGATTCAATCACTTGAAAAATCCTATTTGTCAGGATATAAATCAAATAAAGGCTTTTTACTTGGTCATTCTACGGGTTCGTATCCTTCAAATTCGGAAGTAGATGTGCCACTTGTGTATGCCGATTATTATTACCTGGAAGCTTTGGTGCGCTCTAAAATGCTGAATGAGAAAGGTAAAATTGAATTTAATACCAAATAATTTTCAAAATGAAGATTCAACAGAAAAGCATTCATTTAGTAGTATTAGGGTTGGCTGCCATGCCAATGCTAACTTATGCTCAGGAAGCTAAAAAGCCAAAACAGAATATACTTTTTATTGCAGTCGATGATTTAAAACCAATTTTGGGATGTTATGGTGATAAAACAATCAAAACGCCCAATATAGATCGTTTAGCATCGCGCGGCACTGTTTTCCTATCAAATTACTGTCAACAAGCAGTGTCGGGACCAACGCGCGCCAGCATCATGACCGGATTACGCCCTGACCATACCCAAGTGTGGGATTTGAAAACCAAAATGCGTGATGTTAATCCGAATATTGTAAGTTTACCACAATACTTAATTACCCAAGGTTTTAGTACACAAGGAATAGGTAAAATTTACGATCCTCGTTGTGTTGATAAACAATTGGACGATCCTTCGTGGAGCGTTCCTTATTATAAAAAAGCTCAAAATTATTTCAATTCTACTACTGGGGAACCTGTTTTTGGTAATTATCAGCTTAAGGAAACCAAAGAATTGGCCGAAAAATTTAAAAACGAAGCATTGGCTAAGGGAATGAGTCAAAATGATGCCCTGGACTACGCTTCCACAAAAATTAAACCCACAGTTGAATGTGCCGATGTTGCTGATAATGCTTATGTTGATGGTGCAAATGCACTTCAGGCTAAGGCAATTTTGGCACAATTAAAACAAAAAAATCAACCATTTTTCCTTGCTGTGGGTTTTGTAAAACCACATTTACCCTTTGTGGCTCCTAAAAAATACTGGGATATGTACGACCGCGATAAAATGCCCGTAGCAGCTTATCAGGAAAAAGCTAAAAACGGGGTTGATTTGTCATATCATGCAGCTAGTGAGATGCGAGCGTATTCAGATATACCGGCTTTGTTAGAATTTACCGACCAAAAGGATTTTGGTATTACATTGCCTTTAGACAAACAAAAAGAGCTGATACATGGCTATCACGCTGCGGTTTCGTACACCGATGCGCAAGTTGGGATTTTGCTTAATACACTGGATTCGTTGGGATTAACTGAAAATACAATTATTGTACTTTGGGGCGATCATGGCTGGCA
>CAMBSB010000214.1 GCA_945870155.1 Paludibacter jiangxiensis
CTTGTCGCTAATCATATCTAATCCTTGTTAGGTTGCTCCTCAGCAGAGCCTAACTCCGCTTCAATATGATAGCACAAAGATAAAAATTAAATGTAAAGTAAATATAGGATTATAAACAAAAAACTGTAAACAAATTTCAGGACGATACATTCTGTCATTTTATTCGAACCCTCTTTAATTCCACCTTTAGGGGGTTAGGGGGCTCTTTATCAGTGGTAATGTTACAGAAAATTGTTTTTCGGTTTTCTCAATTTTTATGGATTCGCTACCAATAAACCGAAAGCGACCTTCGATATTTTTTAAGCCTTGACCTGTTGATTCTTCCGATTTTTTGGGTTGAAGATTATTAATGACTGTTATCGATTTTCCATCATCAAAAACACTGATTAATAATGGCTTTTTTTGCGAAATAATGTTGTGTTTAATACAGTTATCAACCAGCATTTGCAACGCCAAGGGTGGAATTTTATGCTTAAGCGATGTTGGTTTAATGTTTATATCCACCACCAAATTTTCGTTGAACCGCAGCTTTTGAAGCATAAAGAATTTTTCTAAATTTTCCATTTCCTCCTCCAATGTCACTTCGGCTTTATCGTTGCTAACCAACACATAACGAAGGTATTCCGATAGGTTTTGAACATATTCTTCTGCTTTTGGATTGCCGTCGAGCAATGTAATTAAACTGTTTAAACTATTGAACAAAAAATGCGGATTTACTTGTGCTTTGAGTGCATTGTATCGGGCTTCGAGATTGTCTTTTTCCAAACTTATCGATTTGGAGAAATTCAGTTTCCATTGTCGGTAAAAAAACACAGCTTCGTGAATGGTTGTAATCAAAGCTGTAATCAAAGCCGTAATCACTATTTCAGCAGTACGCGTTTGCAATTCTGCTTGAATTGAACTTTTATTGAAATAACTAAAAACGGAAGCTATAAAATAAAAATACAGCGTGAGAAGTAAAAAAATCAACAACACTTCAATAACAATGTGTTTATTGGGCATAGTTTCCCAAGGAAATTTTTTCCACGAAAAAGTTACAATTGCCACGCATCCCATCCATAAAGTAAAGGTACAAAAAACCGAACGAAGCAGAATATTGATAATTGAGAAATCTAATTTCAATACCATTGAAAAAACAAAACCAATTAGTAAAGAAGCAAATACAATCAAAAGTATAGTATAATGCCACTTCGAATACAAAATTCCATCTTTGAGTTTTAAAATCGCCATACTCCTAATTTTTTTGAATGTGACCACAAATATAATTCAAATATTTAGAAATTAATACGATACAGCATCATGGGCATAAAAGCTTGTTGATAAATGGTAGTAATTTCTTTCAACTGATTGTTATATTGCTCGGAATAGAGGTTTTTATGACCTGTTATGTTCTGTAAATCCAAGCCCCATTCCTGCGATACTTTTCCAAAGTTTTGTTTAAAACCAATGCGGAAATCGGTACGGAAATAATCTTTGTATTTGTTGGTGTAAATATGCGAATTATCAAAAACCTGCTCTTGTTTAGCAATTGATGCTGCCAAATCAATCGGTATGTAGCGCATTCCGCCCGACCAAACAGTGCGTGTATCGAAAGTAAGGTAGTTTTTCTTGCCAACTTTAATTTCGTAACCGGCTAAAAAATTAACGGCAAAGTTCGAATTAAAAGCCGTATTACGCCATGTATTGTCGTATCCTTTGTATTTCGAGTCGTAAAGCGACACGGTCATCAAAGCATAATAGCCATCGCTCAGGAATTTTTCAATGGTCAATTCCACACCATAATTTCGGCCTTTTCCAGTATTTTCAATACTATCTGGTTCGGCAATAAAGTAGCCACTACCGGCATTGAGCATCGAAAAGCTACCGTCCGATTTCGAAATGGGAGCGTTGTAAATGCCCTGATAATAGGCTTCGGATTTGATACGGAAGTTTTTGGCAATATTCCAGTCGTAACCCAACACATAATGATTGGAACGGGTGAATTTCACATTGTGATTATTTTCAGTATAAACTCCCGTAAGTTCGTTGTAATCTTTGTCAAAATAAACCGTACGCGGCTGAATCTGACTGTGTAAACCATAACCCAAACTAAATGTTTGATTTTCGGTGGCTTGCCACTGAAGTCCGAGGCGTGGTTCCAACGCACTTTCGGTATTCAAATCGTAAAGTTGATAATGCAATCCTGAATTGAGTGTCAATACATCGGTAAATTTATGTTGCCAGTTTACATGTGCTTTGTACAAAGTAGATGGTTCATTGTCAACATCAGTTAACCTGACTCTTTTCGACCATGTTTTAATCCAGGCAGAATCGTTGAAAGTGGTAATAAACCGATTGGCAGAAATACCAACTGTCATATTATTCCGCGCACTAAATTTATGTTTTAACTGCATTGAAGCTGTCATTTTATCTTCGTTCAATTTCCCTGCATAGTTCTCAAAAAAACTTTTATTTGCATAGTCAATGGTATCGTTTTGAGTTGTTGAACTTGAGTTTTGATATGAAATAGAAGTTTTAAGTTTGGTTTTCTCACTCAACATCAAGGTGTGTGTCAAAAGCGCCACATTCAGTCCGGCACCAAAATCGGTAGCGTAACCTATTTGGTTATGCGAAGTAGTTTCATCTATATTAAAATTACGACCCATACTGATAAAACTTTTACCAAAAAGACCTACAAATTTAAACCTGCCAATATTACTTGTTGGTAAATCAACTATTACAGATAAATCCTGGTATTCAGGAATGGCTGTTCCTGTACCCATATCCATGCCCATTTTGCTTACCAAATCCATTGTGGAATAACGATAATCTACAATAAATGAACCATTACGAATGAATTTACCTAATTTAATCGGACCTTCGATAGCCGCTTCGAAACCATTAAAACCAACCTGACCGGTAAATTCGAATTTTTCTTTATTGCCATTTCGTAAATTAAGGTCGAAAACGCCCGACATGGCATTTCCATATTCTGCCGGAAAAGCACTAGTCATAAAATCGGAGTTTGCTAACAAATTGTTGTTGAGCATACTAACCGGACCACCTGTAGAACCTTGAGAGCCAAAGTGATTTGGATTAGGAACGTCAACACCTTCAATGCGCCAAAGCAATCCCATAGGCGAATTACCACGTATAACAATATCGTTGCGGGCATCATTTCCCACCACAACGCCGGCAAAATTAGCCACCATACGTGCCGGATCGCCCAAACTTCCTGCAAAACGTTCTGTTTCTTCAACACTAAACGAGCGAGTGCTAATCAATGCCATTTCGTTGATAGATTTTGTTTTGGATGAAGATGCTTTTACAACAAAGTCATTTAAAGTGGTAACTTTTTCTTCGAGTTTAAAATTGAGTGTCATTTCTTTTCCTGAAATAACCATCACATTTGAAAATGATTGTGGTTTATAGCCAATTATGGATGCTGAAAATGAACAACGTCCGGGCTGAATGTTTTTTATTTCGAATTCGCCATTTACATCGGTGGTTGTTCCTATCAACGGATTTGATTCCGAAATTACCACATTGGCGCCAATCACCGGGCTACCTGTAAAAGCATCGACTACCGTACCACGAATGGTTTGGCCGTTGTTTTGTGAAAACCCACAAATTGAAATAATAATGATGGATGCAAATAGAGCACTTAATCGTTTCATAAAATTTTATTATTATAGTTTATGGTTGCAAAAGTAAAATAGCTACTTATAATCAGAAAAAATAATCTGACGAATGAGAAAAATGGGGGATGAATGAAATGAAAATTGATTATTTACCTAATATCAGCAAATCATAGTATGACTTATTGATATTCATAAATTTACGGCTTTAGCATTAATTTAGTTATGCTATGATTATCACGAATTTACAAATAATTGTGGATTTAAGGATTTACTTGAAATAAATATTCTTGTTCAATTATTTTAAACAGTGTGTTAGCAATCACCACTTTATTTGAAATTTTTATTGACGTTTAATAAAAACCTATTTTTATAAATTAAGCTATTGTACCAATAATAATGTTTAATTTAAAAATTAAAAGAACTCATGTCTAAGTCAGTTTTAGGGCAATGATTAAGATGAATAATCTCAAATTCAATAACTTAGCTGCAGTATATTTTATGCTTTAAAAAAAATAATCGACACTATCAAAAATTGAAAGTGTCGATTATTACATTTTGTGAACTTATTGTTATCCTGTCTGAAAACTGATATTATCTTAAACAATTGAAGACTTTTATGGAATCAATTTTGCCTAAATTTCTATAAGTTTTACATAAAAAAAACGCAAAAAACAGAATAATTCCGGTTTTTTACGTTTTTAATTTATTTAAAATCAATCTGATACAATCACACAAATCTAATATGCTCTGGCAAAAACCACCCTTTGAGCTGATGGTTTTCCTGAGTACATACATATACCTTCAGTTAAGTCTCCATCAATAGGAATACATCTGATAGTTGCTTTAGTTTCTTCTTTGATGCGTTCTTCTGTTTCGGGTGTTCCATCCCAATGACACATCAAAAATCCACCTTTTTCAATTTCTTCCTTAAATTCTTCGTACGAATTTACGTCGCGTGTAACCGTTGTGCGATAGTCAAAGGCTTTTTGAAATATATTTTTCTGAATATTATCGAGCAAATCAGCTATATAAGTCTCAATATTCTCCAACGATACTGTTTCTTTTGTCAAAGTATCACGTCGTGCAACTTCCACGGTTCCGTTTTCCAAATCGCGTACACCCATAGCCAAGCGTACAGGCACACCTTTAAGTTCATATTCAGCAAATTTCCAACCCGGTTTTTTGGTATCGTTATTATCGAATTTTACAGAGATATTCAATTTACGAAGTTTAGGAATTATCTCATTTACTTTTTCAGTTATGGCAGCTAATTGTTCATCGGTTTTGTATATTGGAACTATAACTACCTGAAATGGAGCCAATTTAGGAGGTAAAACCAAACCATTGTCATCGGAATGTGCCATAATTAATGCACCGATTAAGCGGGTAGAAACTCCCCATGATGTTGCCCAAACATAATCCTGTTTGTTGTTTTTGTCAACAAAAGTTACATCAAATGCTTTAGCAAAGTTCTGACCTAGAAAATGTGATGTTCCGGCTTGTAATGCTTTACCATCCTGCATCAATGCCTCAATACAAAAAGTTTCCAAAGCACCTGCAAATCTTTCGTTTGGCGATTTTACGCCCTTTAACACCGGAACTGCCATGAAATTTTCGGCAAATTCGGCATAAATATTTAACATCAATCGTGCTTCGGTCATAGCTTCAGCTTCGGTAGCATGTGCTGTATGTCCTTCCTGCCATAGAAATTCAGCAGTGCGCAAAAACAAACGCGTACGCATTTCCCAACGCACAACATTAGCCCATTGATTAATTAAAAGTGGTAAATCGCGGTACGACTGTATCCAATTTTTATAAGTACTCCAAATAATTGTTTCAGAAGTTGGTCTAATAATCAATTCTTCTTCGAGTTTAGCTTCCGGGTCTACAATTACTCCTTTTCCGTCAGGACTGGCTTTTAAACGATAATGCGTTACCACTGCACATTCTTTGGCAAATCCTTCGACATGAGCAGCTTCTTTACTCAAAAACGATTTAGGAATAAACAATGGAAAATAGGCATTCACATGACCGGTTTCTTTGAACATACGATCCAATTCAGCTTGCATTTTTTCCCAAATAGCATATCCATAAGGTTTTATAACCATACATCCACGTACGGCGGAGTTTTCAGCTAAATCAGCTTTTAATACTAAATCGTTATACCATTGTGAGTAATTCTCGCTTCTCGAAGTAAGTTCCTTAGCCATTTTATTGTAATATTGGGTTTAATTTTTTAATTTGTATTTTCGGACTGCAAAGATAATCATTTTTCATCAAAATTTACAAGCAAATAGAATAGGAGCGAGGGCTAATAAATTAGATATCGAGAAAAAAAATGTAATTTTAAATGTTACAGTATTTGGTAGTTTCAGAAAAAGCACTATCTTTGCACCGCCTTACAAAAATAGGACGTATCACTGGAGAGATGGCAGAGTGATCGATTGCAGCGGTCTTGAAAACCGCCGTACTGCAAGGTACCGGGGGTTTGAATCCCTCTCTCTCCGCAAAATAGCTAAGACAATTAGCGACAAAAAAGAGATAAACCCTACAAATTCAGTGATTTGTAGGGTTTTTTCTTTGTTATAGGTTTCTAAAAAAGGGACTAAATAAACTAAATCGACCTGCTTTATTTCGAAATTCATACCCCTTTTCTCTTTTTTACCAAAAGGGTACGATTTTATCTGAAATTGGCAGTCTGCATAACTCACATAAGCATTTATTGAGTCTACTCCTAAAAGTGTATTTCTTAACGCAAAGTACGCAAAGTTGCAAAGCCGCTAAGAAAATACAATTTGAATATTAGTAATTTGCGTCTTCGTGTTTTGGAGTTCTTAGCGCCTGTCAGCCGATAGGCAAGTTCAAAAATTAAAATTTGACTTTCAGGAGTGGATTCATTTTATATAACATTCAATTGAATATATTATTTAAACTACTGCTGATGTACTAAATTATTAATGTATTTAACTAAAACAATAATAGACATTATATAAGTTGATTTTTTTAAGAATAGACCGCTGATATTCGCTGATTTAAAACGGATTTTATCTCGCCTTTGGCGAGAGGATAAAGACTTGGGTATTAAAATCAGCGCCGATTTATCGGTGAAAAAATCAGTTAATTAATCCGTATTTATATTTAATCCGCTAAATCCGCGTATATCAGCGTTCCATTTCTTTGTTTTAAATATAATTTGCCTTTTTTTAATTCAAATCGTAAAATCAAAGAATACTTTTATCTTATTGTATATCAAAAAGATATAATGTATTTTTAAAATTTAGTGCATCAGAACTAATTTAAACCAAATAATTTTTTAATTGAAATATGTTTTATCTTTGCATTCAAATTGGTTTTAAAAAGTTTATCGCTAATTTAAATTTTAATTATATAACTATTATACTTTATTTCGATTAAATAATTAAAAGATTGATATTAAAAATTTAAACACAAAAACACGAAGCCACAAACACTTGTAAGAAATAAAAAACATGAAACACAAAGAAAAAAATACAAGTATTTTTTTAAAACATGTTCGTTATTGTACTATAAATAAAACATTTATGTTTTATACTTTGTGTCTTAAATTATAAATCAGTATTAAGATTATGTATTTATTTATTGTGTCTTTGTGCCTTTGTGTTTATATCTTAATTCCTTGTTTTTGAGCTATATAATATCTTATTTCAAATAAACTCTTTAAAAAAAACAAATATATGAAATTTCAAGTTGTAAAAGCATTATTTTTAGTAGTTATTTTAAGTTTTAGTTTTTCATGTATAGATGATAATGACGACTATACGAAAATGATAGAAAAATGGAAAATTGATAACGATAAGTATTTCACTAATATGAAAGACAGTTCCAGTTTTAAATTATATAATATACCTGTTGAACATGGTGGAGGTTCATATTATTATAAAATAATTAACCGTGGCGATACAGCTGCTGTAAGTCCACTGCTGACTGATCTTGTAACTGTAAATTACAAAGGATTTTTAATTGATGGTACTGTATTTGACGCAACGTATAATGGGACTAATCCACTTAATAATCCTACAGCTAAACCATTAGAATTTACTGTAAACAGGTTAATAACAGGTTGGAGTGTCAATCTTTCACAAATGAAACCAGGAGAAGTTAGAACAATAGTTTTGCCTTATAATCTGGCGTATGGAATTTATGGTGCTGGTTCAATACTACCTTACTCTACACTTAGATTTGATATTAATCTTATTTCAATTAAAAAGTAAACTCAATATTCATTTTGAATATGTTTTTAATGAATATCCGCTATTCATACAACAAATTAATTTAGTAATTTTTTATCAAAATTACAAACATTGTCTGCCCCAAGCCCCAAAAGGGGCATTGCCGTCAAGCTAAGATTATAAATACTTGGTTTTTCGGGCTGAAAGCCCTGTATATCTTAGCCCTAGGCAACGCCTTGGGATTGTAAATATCCAAAATATAATGAGCCCTGAAAGGGCGATATAATGCAATGTGTCAATATATTCCGCCCTTACAGGGCTCAATTGGTTTTGAACATCATTTACCCAGGGC
>CAMBSB010000215.1 GCA_945870155.1 Paludibacter jiangxiensis
CTAACTTTCAACGGTCCGTACCACGATGTCCAACCTATACCGGTGCTCGAATACACAAAAACAACTGCTGATGAAGCAAAATTTCGTACGATACAATTGTTTAGCGTTACAATTACATCGCCTCCGGCAGCTGCCTGAGCATTGATTAATCCAGTAGCCACGTTATTACCGTTTAAATCAACTCCGTCAATTATTACTTTATAAACTGTTGCATTATTTACTGTTGCGATAGTTACTCCGGCAGGCAATTCTACTACAGGCCGGCTCGTTAATCCCGATTTTGCTTGTAAAGTAAACGATTTATTCAGGTTGGTGATTTTTGTTGTCCATGTAAATGCTCCCGAAGCATTTAGTTGGATAGTATCACCGGAAGTAAAGGGCGCATTAAAATAAACAGCCGACACATCGCCTGAGGAAAGTGGCCAAATTGCAGCTTTTATGTGTGTTGAAAAAAAAACGCAAATAACTATAGAGAGAAATATTTTTTTCATTCGTAGATTTCTTCTGTAAATTGAACCTTTTGAAAGCAACCAAATAATATTAGCAGAGCTTAAAAAAATAGGTTAACTCAGTTTACAAAAATATCTATTTTGAAAAGGAAAATAAATGCACAAAATGACTAAATACTTACACAAAATGTCATCATTTTTTTTGTATCGATTGCCATTTAATTTTTGTCGATTCGCGGTCGGCACTTTTCGAGAAGTTGATGCCATAATTCTCCATACGTAAGTAGTGTGTGTGCACTTTTTGCTCGAAAAACTCGTAGTTTTTATTTTCCGTTTTGCTCCATAAGCATTCTATCATTGCCAAAGCTCTTGGATATAACATATATTCTGCCTGATTTGTTGTCGGAATGTATTCGCTCCACACATTGGCTTGTCCGCCTAAAATATATTTTGCTTCGTCGGCATTGAGTTCCTTTGGCGTTGGATTAAAGGTATAAACCTGCTGCAAGGGTAAAAAACGGTTGTGTGGAAATGCAGGTGGCTCTTCGGATTCAACACCCTGATAATGGTCGAAATAACAATGCGTACCGGGCGTCATAACTACATAATTGCCTGCTTTGGCAGCTTCTATGCCTCCTTTTATACCTCGCCACGACATGATAGTAGCCGTTTTCGAGGCGCCACCTTCTAGAATTTCGTCCCAACCAATTATCTGTTTTCCTTTGCTTTGCAAAAACTTTTCCATACGGTTGATAAAATAACTCTGCAATTTATGCTCGTCGGCTAAATTCTCGGTTTTCATACGCGCCTGACATTTTATACAACGCTCCCAACGTGTTTTTTTACATTCGTCGCCACCAATATGGATATATTTTGAAGGAAAAAGAGGCACAATTTCGGTCATTACATTTTCGAGAAACTCAAAAGTCTTATCATTTCCGGCACAAAACACATCGTGAAAAACGCCCCAGGTGTTGGCAACTGTAAATGGGCCGCCGCTACACGACAATTCGGGATATGCAGCTAAAACAGCAACGGCGTGGCCGGGCATTTCAATTTCGGGGATTACCGTTACAAAACGCTCAGCAGCATACGCCACCACTTCTTTTACGTCTTCTTGCGTGTAAAAACCACCAGTAGTATCGCCCGAACATTCCGTACGAAAAGCGCTTTTTTTAGTCAATAGCGGATATTTTTTTATTTCAATTCTCCAACCTTGGTCATCGGTCAAATGCCAGTGAAAGGTATTGTATTTGTACATAGCCATCATGTCTATGTATTTCAAAATAAACTTTTTATCGAAAAAATGACGCGACACATCCAAATGCAAACCACGGTATGCATAGCGGGGAAAATCCTCAATTTGCACACAAGGAATTGCCCAGGCAGTTGGAGTCGAATTTTCGCTTTCAATGACCGCAGGGAATAGCTGACGCAAGGTTTGCAAACCATAAAACAAGCCTTGAGCAGAAGAAGCCGAAACCATAATCTGTTTTGGCTTAACGCTCACTTTATAGGCTTCTGCATTAGCTTCTTGTTTTTTATCTAGTACAAAAATAATAGATGTTTTGCCTGCGACCGATGTAGAAACAGCATACTGAAATCCAGTTGAACGACTAAGCTTTGCAGCCAGTTTTTCTGCTATTGGTTTAGCAGCGTCGCCACCTTTGTACAGAATTTTAGTGTCTTTGGTCAACTGAAAATTGCCATCGGCAACCGTAATTTTGTTGGGCTGCGGGATAATTTGAATGGAACTAACTGGCTTTACTTCAGCCGACAGTTGAAAAATGATTAGAAAGAGATTGACTAATACTAGTGATTTTTTCATTGATTTATAATTTTTGAATTTGAATTGTAGAGATACACGGGTGCGTCTCAGTAAATAATTTGCGAAGCAGATTATCTATTATCTAATCAATCAATTTATAATTGACATTGTTAATTCTTTCAAGTATTCCTCATTTACAGAAACACCTAATCCAAGAGTTTCAGGAACAGTAACTACTCCTTTTGCATTATAGTTAATTCCACCAATCACAGGGTCATCCACAAACATGAGCGGCGTATCAAAATCGTAATAAACAATATTGTTGCTAGTCAGTGCCAAATGCGCCGAGGCCGTAAAACCGATTCGAGATTCCAAAAAGCCACCTATCTGAATATTTATACCAACTTGTTCGGCAATCTGAATAATTTTCAATGCCTTGAAAATTCCTGATGATTTACCAAGTTTTATATTAAACAAATCGCAGGCAGAAAGCTCCACCAATCGTTTTGCATCGTTTTCGTCGCAACAAGATTCATCGGCCATAATTGGAATTGGGCTTCCTTTTCTAACTTTAGAAAGTTCCATGAAATTCCATTTCGGAATGGGTTCTTCGCAATGTTGAATATTATAAGGAGCTAAATCAGTCAATATTTGAATAGCATCATCGGTGTTCCAACCCTGATTGGCATCAATCCTCAGTGGAATGTCCATCCCCACTTTTTCACGTATTAAACGTATGCGGGTCACATCTTGTTCTTTTGTGCCGCCCAATTTTACTTTTATTATTTGGAAACCTCTGTCTTTTATTTTTAACGCATCAGCAGCCATTTTGGTTGGTTCGCCAATACTAACCGTATAATCCGTATGCATTATTTTATCATTGCATCCCTTCAAAAACTGATACAATGGAAGTTCTGCATATTGCGACGCAATATCGTATAAGGCAATGTCGAAAGCACTTTTGATGCTTGTATTCCCAAAAATCACTTTGTCCATTGCCAGAGAACATTCCTCAATATTCAAAGGATTTTTTCCTTTCAGCACCTTTGCCAAATAATGTCCTACCACAAAGCAAGTATCCATACTTTCGCCATTTATGGTCAAAAAAGGACTACATTCGCCAATGCCAACAAGTCCGTTTTCGGTACGGATTATAACAATTACATTCTCGGCATACTCAAGCACTCCTAACGAAATGGCAAATGGCTCTATTAGCCTTATGGGCGATTTATAGATTTCAATTTGCGATATTTTCATTCAAAGTCATTTTAAAAGATTATTGTTTTATTAATTTTTGAGAATAAGTATCATTTCCAATTGTTATTTTGATAAGGTAAATTCCTTTAGCCAATTTAGAAACATCGCAGAAATCAGCCCCTTTTTTATTCAATATCTCTTTTCCAAACAAATCACTTATGCAGATGTCGGTATTTTTGTTTATTTGAGTATTAATTCTCAACATATCAGTGCATGGATTAGGATAAACAACAAGTGAAGTATTCTCTACCATTTCTCTTTTCGTTGTAATATTAAGTGGAAGTATAGCTCCCACATACCCACCTGTAGTGGACATATTACAAAGTATGCTTCCTAATTTTGGTGTTAAGTCGAACGCACTTCCTGGTACATATGTCAATCCATGCGCTTTAGTATAATTGGGCGCTACAAACAACTGATTATCTATAAAATCTTTTGGTAATTTCCCTTTTGATATTTGGTCAGAGATATTGATGTTTGATGCATCTAATGGAATTGACGTAAATACCTGTCCATAAATCAAGTTATTACGATAGTTGAATTTTACATTTGGTGAGATGTAGGGCGATTTAACGTAATTGGACAAATTCCCTTCGCAAATCAACACATTATCTTCAAAGTAAGAACCCGTTCCATCGTAATTGTAGGTATTGATAAAAGGCAGTGCCTCACCTACCGGTTGTACATCCCCTGGAACACCACCGAAACGAAGCATATAGGTTTGTTTGGTAGTATTGGCTCTAAATCTACTAATTGCTGACATTGTATTATTCCAGTTAACATCCTGATTCCCCGAAACAACAGTATTATGTCTGAAAATAATCGGACCACCGATGCTTGCATCTACAGTGGTGCCAGGGTTGTAAATAATTTGTAAACCACCGTGGTCGTAGATAATATTATTTTCAATCAATAGATTTCCTCTGTCGTATTTTCCATGTAGCGATGGTTCATTATTATACAACTGAATGAGTGGATTATAGGTATCGTGAATATGATTTCCTCTTATTGTAAAATCAGCCCCTCTACATCCAATCACGCTTGAATGCGTTGTACCCCAAGTGTTGGCAGCATAATGCAGTTCGAGTGGAAACATTCGCTGGTCGTGAAGGTGGTTATTTTCGATTAATACAAACCTACATGAGTTTGAGTCAACTGGCGCAATTGCTGTTGTACTACCCATTCCTCCAGGCAATTGTCCGATTATTGTACCGTGAATTTTGTGAATATGGTTGTTCAAAATATTGATATTATATCCACTAAAACGGATTCCTGATGAAGTATTATAAATTTCACAGCTATCAACTTTTAAATCGTGTACTGCCAACTTTACAGCAGACGGATTTGCCCAATCGAACAGAAGATGATTAAACTGGATAGCACCACCGGTTTCGTATTGATTGTCGCCGTGAAATTTACACTTTTTAAATTTAATAAAATTCACACCATTAAAATCGGCCATATTTGGCTCACTACCAAACGAAAATGATGTATTCCCGGTCCACGCAGGATAATGAATATCAATATTTTCGAAATTTAAGTAAGCATCAGCATTTGTCCCTGTTACCACTATCCGCTCGAAACGTACAGCATCTTGCCCAACGTCAGCCAGATAGTTCGTCCAGTTTGTGTTTTTTACCGAACCAACATTGGAAGTAAAAACGCCATAATTACCATTTGCTAACAATACTGAATCGCCTTGTTGAACAACTGACTGCGCTTTTGCTAGTGTTTTCCATGGTGCCTGACTTGTTCCCGCATTCGTATCAAGCCCATTTGCTACAGACAAATAGTATGTTTTTGCATTGGAAGTAACGCTACTCAACAACAAGAAAATAATTACAATTCTAATTTTCATTTTTAAATTTTTTAGTTGTAATTTCATCTACATTTTAAAATGGTATTCTAAAAAAGCAATATAAGCTTCCCAGTCGCAAATCAATAAGTCATGTTTACCCTCACGATAATGATACCCTATTTGCGATTTAATAACTTTGAATCCGAGCGGTGTCATTTGGTCGTAGGCAAAACGTTTCTTGCCATACAATTCCCATATTGGTTGTGCCTCATACATTCCAATGAATTCACCTTTAGGGTCAGCCCATTGGTCATATTTAGCACTGCCAACATACAGCGGACGAGGAGCTACAAGAGCTACCAGTTCGTGCGCATCGGTTGTTAGTGAATCTTCGTTGTTATTGTATTTCTTAAAATTTTCGCAAAACCAGTGAGGAAATAACTTATTGATTGAGGATGCCGTTTCGCCATAAATTCGTTTCATAAGCGCAGCACCACCACAACCCGAATTGTTGGGTATCGTAATCGCAAATCGTTGATCTTGCGCCGAAGCCCACAGTGTCGCTTTGGCATTCCGCGAATGTCCAATTACGGCTACCTTTTTGGCATCAAAATCCTTGTCCGTTTCTATATAATCCATTATACGACTCAGTCCCCAAGCCCATGCACCAATACTGCCCCAGTCATTATTCCCTTGATTTTCACCATCTTTTAAGAATAAATTGTGTATTCCATTATGGAACCCATCGTAATAATCGGGGTCAAAATCGCCATACCAAGCGGTTGCGAAGCCAATTCCATGATCAATCATTTCTTCTAAGGGATATAAGTATGCATCTGCACCACGTTCAGTACGTGCTATTCGTTTCTTATACACCGTTTTTTCAAATTCTTCGGTCAATGTTTTTGAAATTACAATGGCCGAATCATAATCTAGACTCTGATTGCCACAAAAATTCAATATCTCGAAAACGGGAGCGGGTTTTTTCTTGTTGTTTGGCGAATAAAGCAACAATTGAACTTTGAGCGATTTGCCATTATTGCTAAAGGTCATTTCAATTTGCTTCCGTGTAGCTTTTCCATTGAAAGCATTCTTATTGATTTCTACCAAACGATAACTTACCGGAATTTTCTCTTGAGGTGTAAAACCATACATCTCGGTGGACAGTACTTTAATAATCTCGGGACGGCGAATAGTTTCCCATTCCTTTGTGGTTTTGATTTTTTGGCCAGCAAAAGTTGTTAAAATATCTCTTGGAGGAGTATAAGGTGGAACTAATTCTTCGGAATAAATTGTTCCGGGTATATTCGTAGGGTCTTGTGCCGTAATGCTCGAAATTGAGAATAGTAGGAAGAGAATAAAAAATGGATTTTTCAACATAGTAGTTTGATTTAATGTGTTCAATTTAAAAAATTGTAGTGATAGTCTGACTTTAAGACATACTATCACTTAAACCAGTATCACTTAAACTAATTTTTCACGAACTTAGAACTTCCCCATATACCATTTTTTTGTTGATATCTTAGCAAATAAACGCCTTGTGCAAAGTTAGACACATTTACATTTTCAGATTTTGAACGTAAATTATTTATAGACAAAACAACTTTTCCAGTAAAATCAAGAATGTTAGCACATTGAATATCATCGTTTTCAAACTTCAAATTCAAGCTATTACTTACCGGATTGGGGTAAATAGTTACACTCTGAACCTTCAGATTTTCAACTCCAGTTGCATTTGGAATAGATGGCTCAGCCTCATTTACATAAACCTCAGAAGTCCAAGTATCAGTACGAAACGGGAATGCAGCAATACCTTCTTTGTTTTGTAAATTTGTCATAGCTCCATCAAAAAAAGCATAGCGCACTGCCACCGGAGCAGTAACGCTTGTAGATGAAACAACAATTTCGTTGCCTTCCAAAACAGCCAGCGCCGGATAAAATTTCTTGTCGCTACCAGCTATTTTAAAGGTTTTTCCACTCATGCCATCTTTGGTTGTAAGCCCTGTTCCCAATGATGAGGGTTCGAAACTAATTCGAATTTTACTACCTTCAATCTTGTGCGAAACATATTGTGGGCCAGTAAATTGTACATTTTGACCATAATCTTTAGCCAATGCTAAATAAGCAAAACGCTGACCTACAGTCCGTTTGTTCCATGGATGAATTTCGGTTAGTTCGGCAGCAGTTCCCAAGATATCTGTTGTTACTATCACACCGGTTTTTGGCATGGCAGTAATGGCATTTTGTGCTTCGCGGAAATAAGCTGTTCGGGTAGACAAAAATGAAGTTGCCGCCGTATAAGGTGCAATTTGAGCAGCATAGAATGAAAAATCATTTCCCATATCTTTTCGCCAATCTGCAAGCATAGCTGCATTTCCTTTGGCGTAAGTAGTAAATGGTGCACCACCATCGATGGCGCAATTTGCCTCACCCTGATACCAAATACAACCTTTTATCGAAAACGGGAAGACAGGCGCCATCATGGCATTGTAAATATTCGATGGCGTTTGATAGCCGTTTGGTTGGGTAACAAGGTACTTTGACAAAGCAGGGTCGGCTTGAATCACCGATTCTTTCATCCAAGCCTGAATGGACGATTGTCCGCAAGCATTCTGAATTAAGCCAATGGGAACATTCACTCCTGGATGATTGTAAAGTTC
>CAMBSB010000216.1 GCA_945870155.1 Paludibacter jiangxiensis
ACATAAATGCTTTCTTTAAGTGTTGTGTTAGAGTCTTCATGATTTTGTGTGTTGGTTTACACAAAAATGGAGACTCTTTTTTAATTATTTACATATAGTGGTGATTTTTAATTGCGAAAATATGAGGAAACAAAATTACTAATTACAACAAAAAAACATACAAGACAATACTAATTCACATCCCCTTTAGGGGCTTGGGGCAGATTTTTACATTAGAAATAAATTCCATTCAACCCACTAAACCCCAAACAACCTACATACAAATTCCCCTCCTTGGAGGGCTTAGGGGAGGTCAACTGTGAAAAACGCATAAAAATCTTCTACACGCACTAAATTCCCCTCTCATCAAGGACAGGGGGCAGGGGGTGAGGTATTAATTATAAAACAAAAAAATCTCCGAACAACTTTCGTCATCCGGAGATTCTATTTCAGTAGCCCTTAACCTTAAGCCTCTAGCCTTTAGCCCCCATTTGGGGGTTTGGGGGTCGGGGTTGGGGGTCGGGGTCGGGGTGAGGTCTAATAAACCTGTTCAGCCATACGTTTGTAGCCTGTATAACGCCATTTAGCATTTTCTTCGGCAGCAGCAAACAATTCTTCAGCTTCGGCAGGGAATTGTTTTACAAGCGATGTATAACGTACTTCACCTTTCAGGAAGTTTTGGAATTCATCCCAGTTTGGTTCTTTCGAGTCCAAAGTCATTGGGTTCTTTCCTTCAGCTTCCAAATCAGGATTGTAACGGAATAAATGCCAGTAACCGCATTTTACAGCTTTTTCCTGCTCTTCGTTGGCTTTACCCATACCTGCACCAATACCGTGGCTGATACAAGGTGAGTAAGCAATTACGATAGATGGTCCATCATAAGCTTCAGCTTCGCGAAGTGCTTTAAGCGTTTGTGCCTGATTAGCTCCCATAGCTACCTGAGCTACGTAAACATAACCATAAGTGGCAGCAATCATACCTAAGTCTTTTTTACGTACTTTTTTACCCGAAGCAGCAAATTTAGCTACAGCACCTACCGGAGTAGATTTTGAAGCCTGACCTCCTGTATTAGAGTAAATTTCAGTATCGAGTACCAGGATATTTACGTTTTTGCCCGAAGCAATAACGTGATCCAATCCACCGAAACCAATATCATAAGCCCAACCATCACCACCAATTATCCATTGCGATTGTTTAATCAGGTATTGACTTAGGTCAGCAATCTGAGCACATTTATCACATTTCTTTTCGTTTACCAAAGGTGTGATTTTAGCTGCCAGTTCTTTAGATTTTTCAGCATCGTTTTTAAATTCCAACCATTCTGTAAATAAGCCTTTTAACTCGTCAGAACAGCAATCTTCAGCAATAGCTTCGTTCATTAAACGTACCAAACGTTCGCGCATATTGTCGTATGCGAATACCATACCCAGACCGAACTCAGCATTATCTTCGAACAATGAATTTGCCCATGCTGGTCCGCGACCTTCGTCGTTTACAGTATAAGGAGTTGAAGGTGCCGAAGCTGAATAAATAGAACTACAACCTGTAGCGTTTGAAACCATTTGACGGTCGCCAAACAACTGAGTAACTAGTTTCACGTATGGAGTTTCACCACAACCAGCACAAGCACCCGAGAACTCGAACAATGGGGTTGCAAACTGTGAGTTTTTCACATTGGCTTTGGTATCAACAAGGTGTTGTTTTGTTTTTACATTGTCCACACAGAATTCCCAGTTAGCCTGATTTTCGTATTGTGTTTCGATAGGCACCATTTTCAATGCTTTACCGCCTTTATTGCCCGGACAAACTTCAGCACAGTTATCGCAACCCATACAGTCAAGTACATCCACCTGAATACGGAAGCTCATGTCTGCAAATTGTTTTCCATTGGCTTTCAATGTATCAGCTGCAAACGGAGCTTTCGAAGCTTCATTAGCATCCAACATAAACGGACGAATAGCAGCGTGAGGACAAACATAAGCACATTGATTACATTGTATACAGTTGTCTTTGTCCCAAACAGGAACATTAGAAGCTACACCACGTTTTTCGTACTTGGTAGTTCCCTGATCCCAGGTTCCGTCTTCACGTCCTTTGAATGCCGATACAGGTATATCGTCGCCGGCTTGAGCATTTACAGGTACTACTATATTTTTGATAAAATCAGGAATGTTGGCCGAAGCAATTAATGTTTCTTCGTCAGTCAGGTTAGCCCATTCAGCTGGAATATCAACAATGGAATATTCACCACCGCGATCAACAGCTGCATAGTTCATGTTGATAACACTTTCGCCTTTTTTACCATATGATTTTACGATAGCGTATTTCATCTGACTTACAGCCAATTCGTAAGGTATAACATTGGTAATTTTAAAGAATGCCGATTGAAGTATGGTATTGGTACGGTTACCCAAACCAATTTCCTGTGCAATATTAGTTGCATCGATAATATACAAAGTGATATTATTGGCAGCTAAGTATTTTTTCACTTTAATCGGAAGGTTTTTCTGTACTTCTTCAGCACTCCAGATGGTATTCAACAGGAATGTACCGTTTTTCTTCAAACCTTTGGTTACATCATACAATTTGAGGTAAGCCTGAACGTGACAAGCCACGAAGTCAGGAGTTGTTACCAAATAAGTTGAACGGATAGGTGTATTTCCGAAACGAAGGTGAGAACAAGTAAAACCGCCTGATTTCTTTGAATCATAAGCAAAATATGCCTGTGAGTATTTATCGGTGTTGTCCCCAATAATTTTGATAGAGTTTTTATTAGCACCTACAGTACCATCAGCACCCAAACCATAGAATTTAGCTTCGTAAGTTCCTGCACCGCCCATTGGAATTTCTTCGCCAAGAGGAAGTGAGGTAAATGTAACATCGTCAACAATACCTACTGTGAAACCATTGCGTGGTGAAGGTAAACCTAAGTTTTGATAAACCGACAATACCTGAGCAGGAGTGAAGTCTTTTGAAGAAAGACCATAACGTCCACCTACAACTAAAGGTTGGTTTTCAGTACCATACAATACATCTTTTACATCAAGGTACAATGGTTCGCCACCTGCACCTGGTTCTTTTGTACGGTCGAGTACGCAAACACGTTTAGCAGTTTTAGGTAATACCGATAGGAAATGTTTGGCTGAGAAAGGACGATACAAGTGAACTGAAATCAATCCTACTTTTTCGCCTTTAGCACTTAAGTAATCAATACCTTCGCGAATAGCTTCGGTAGCCGAACCCATTGCCACAACTACACGGTCGGCATCAGGTGCTCCGTAATAATCGAACAAGCCGTATTGACGACCGGTGATAGCATTCAATTTTACTAAATATTCATCTACAATACCTGGAATGGCATCGTAAAATGGATTACAAGCTTCACGAGCCTGGAAATAAATATCACCGTTTTGTGCAGTACCACGAACAACAGGATGTTCAGGACTTAAAGCACGGTTACGGAATTCTTTCAATGCATCCTGATCAACTAAAGCTTTAACAGCATCACCATCAATTTCTTCGATTTTCTGAATTTCGTGCGAAGTACGGAAACCATCGAAGAAATGTACAAAAGGAACACGTGAAGTTAATGAAGCAAGGTGAGCTACAGCAGCTAAATCCATAACTTCCTGTACCGAACCGGTAGCAAACATAGCACATCCGGTCTGACGAACAGCCATAACATCCTGGTGATCACCAAAGATAGACAGAGCATGTGAAGCCAAAGCACGTGCCGAAACATGATAAACACCGGGAAGTAACTCACCGGCAACTTTATACATATTAGGAACCATAAGCAACAGACCCTGAGACGCAGTAAATGTAGTTGTCAGAGCGCCAGCCTGAAGTGCACCATGCATTGCAGCAGCAGCACCTGCTTCCGATTGCATTTCCTGTACTTGTACTTTTTCGCCAAACATATTTTTGCGTCCGGTTGCAGCCCATTCGTCAACATATTCTGCCATAGTCGACGATGGCGTAATTGGATAGATAGCAGCTACTTCGCTGAACATATATGCAATATGTGCAGCAGCCTGATTTCCATCACAGGTTAAAAACTTTTTTGTTTTTGCCATTTTTGTTTGTATTAAAATTGATTTTTGTTTATAAAGCTGTTTGCCCAATGGGCGAGATTTCATTTAATTAATTTTTAATTCAAAATTTCAAATGTAACATTTCGAAATTAAATACTCCTTTGTCTTTATTATATTCTTAGATCTTTTGTCTTTTATCTTTGTTCTTTTCTCTGTATTCTTTTGTCTGTATTCTTTTGTCTTTATTCTTTTGTCTTTATTCTTTGTTCTTTGCTCTTTATTCTAATACAAAAACCCAAACAACCACAATGGAATTTCATTTTTATTTCCTATTTCAATATCATCAACAGCATAATAAGTTTTGACAGTGCTTTTTTGTTGAAGTTTGTTTTCACATCTAAAATGATATTGTAAATCTATGGTAAAATCAATTTGATTGCGACTCAAATTTACTTTATGTTTTGCGTGTAAAGCATTGTAAAAAAAGGTTTTACGCTCAGTTTCTTTGTCAATTTTTTCAGGAAACACACAATACATCAAGTTGGTATTCTGTACGTATATTTGTTTAGGTTTTTTAGGAAATTCTTCGCCTTCAGTGTATAGTAAATTTAGTAAGCGGGCATCTTTCAGATATTTAATGTAATTCATTATAGTAGCACGCGAAGTTTCGATTTCAACGCTTAATTGACTTACATTTGGCCCTGAAGGTGCACTGTTCATAAGTAAATAAAGCAATTTTCGTATTTTTGAAAGATATTTTAAATCTATCTGTTTGATTAATAAAATATCAACCTCCAGCATCATATTCATCGTTTTCAACAGGTTTTCTCTGAAATTATCTTCTTCAAGAAAAAAAGGATAAAAACCATGTTGCAAGTAATCCTGAAAATAATCCAAAGGTTTCACGCTTTTATTAATTTCAACAGCAATGTGGTTGTGATTTTGAATAATTTCCTGAATTGAATATGATTTTAATGAAAAACCGGTTTTGTAGTTTAAATACTCTCTGAACGAAAAACCTCTTAAGTTATATGAAGATACTATATCCTGAATATCAGTATTATCCTCTACCAGGCGCATAACCGAAGAACCTGAAAAAACTATATGCAGGTTTGGAAATCTGTCGTAACATTCACGTAACTCTTTCGACCAGTTTTCATACTTAAAAGTTTGGTCGATAAGTAGTGTTTTGCCACCTTGATTATAAAATTTTTCGGCAAATTCAACTAATGTGTGTTGGGTAAAATAAAAATTATTAAAATTGATATATAGACAACTCCGATCAAGCCCAAAATTTTCTTTAGCATACTGAAGTAAAAATGTAGTTTTACCTACTCCACGACTTCCTTTAATGCCTATCAGTCGGTGTGTCCAGTCTATTTCATCCATTAACTGCCTGCGCACGGGAGAATGAACATGTTCTACTAAAAAGGTGTGTGTATTATAAAACGCCTCCATGTATGATTATTTTGGTGCAAAATTACAAAAATATTTCTATTTTGCAATGTAGAGATGGCAATATTTGGATAATAATGTTTAATTATATTATTTTCAAGTATTTGCTTGTTTGTTTTTTTGTATATTTATAATTTTTTGAGGTATTTGTTCTACATTTATTGGCTAAAATCAATTAATAACATAAGTTTAATTAATTTTTAATGTGGTTTGAAATTAATGTTCGAAATTTGTATTTTTCGACATCAAATAGTGGATTAAATATTTCATTAAACTTTAGATACTCATTTAACGTTTAGATAATTGTAAAAACATTAAGTACATGACAAAATTTTGTTGCGATAAGTAAAGTTTTGAATTTCAAATATTTAATTTAACAGCTACTTTTCAGAAACGGACTGACCTCGTCCGGTGAGCCGAACCAACGGTCAGCGTAGCTAAAAACAAGTGAGGTAGGCGGTTAAAAATCGTCCTTGTTTGAGTTCCGACGTAATCCGTCGGAATGAGTTTGGACGATTTGAGTCTACCGAGCGTAAGTTTTTTGAGCGAAGTGGGCGAAGTCAAACACTTTATTCCTTTTTCCCTCTCCAGTTGGAGAGGGTGTCCGCAGGACGGGTGAGGTGTTTTTTTGCATACTTTTTTGTTTCAAGACAAAAAAGTATGTGGGGTATGGGGCCGCTCGGCTTTGCCGCTAGGTTTACCAAGAAAGCCCCACATTTAAATAATTAAAAACTAATAAATTATGTGTGTTTTGACTTTTTTGTCATGTACTTAGAAAAACATACTCAAACAATTAATATAAGAATTTATGAAAATCAAATTTTTGGGTGCAGCACGCGAAGTTACAGGAAGCAAGCACCTTATTACCACCAACAAAGGCAAGACTATTTTGTTGGATTGTGGAATGTTTCAGGGAAAAGGTATTGAAACAGATTCCTTGAACCGAAATCTGGGTTTTAATCCTGAAGAAATCGATTATCTTATTCTTACACATGCCCATATCGATCATGTTGGTTTAATACCATATATGTATAAATTAGGTTTCAGAGGCTCTATAGTTTGTACCAGTGCCACGCGCGATTTGTGTACCATTATGCTAGCTGATAGTGCTCATATTCAGGAATTAGATATTAAATGGTTTAATCAAAAAAGAATCAAAAATAATCAATCACTTGTTGAGCCATTATATAGTATTCAAGAAGCTGAAGATTGTATGAAACTATTTATAAGTGTAGGATTTGACCGACGTTTTCAGATAAACGACAAAATAAATGTTAAATTTACTCATACAGGACACATGCTTGGAAGTGCCGTGGTAAACCTGGAGTTAATAGAAAACGGACAAAAAAAACATCTGGCTTATACCGGTGATATCGGCCGTAAACAAAATAAAATTCTGCATTCCCCGAGCTCCTTTCCTCAATGCGATTATTTAATCACCGAATCGACTTATGGTGATCGTTTACATTCTACCGAAAGTGAAAGAGAAGAGGATTTTTTGAATGTTGTAACTGACACATGTGTAAAAAACAAAGGAAAATTGATTATTCCGGCCTTTTCTGTTGGAAGAACCCAAGAAATAATTTTTGTTTTAAATAAGCTGTATAACGAAAATAAACTACCTCATATTGACGTATACGTTGATAGTCCGTTATCAGTAAATGCCACAGAGGTTTTTAGGATGCACAATGAATGCATGAACGATGATTTTAAACAAGTATTAAAAACCGATGATGATCCTTTTGGATTTAATACATTAAAATACATCAAGAAAGTTGAAGAATCAAAAGCATTAAATGAAGATGATCGTCCATGCATAATTATTTCATCTTCGGGAATGTTAGAAGCAGGCCGTGTTAAACATCACGTAGCAAATAATATATCCAATTGGCGAAATACTATATTAATTGTAGGATATTGCTCACCAACATCGCTGGGAGCTCGCATACAGGAACCGGGCTTGCGCTATATTTCAATTTTTGGTGAAATACGCGAAGTTAATGCTCAGATAAAAAAAATAGAAGCATTTTCAGGTCATGGTGATTATAATGAAATGATTGATTTCCTTAGTTGTCAGGATAAAGAAATGATTAGAAATATATTTCTGGTTCATGGCGAATATGAAGTTCAAAAAGCATATAAACAAATGCTCGAATCAAGAGGATTCAGCAATATTGAGATACCTGAAGTAGGAGAGGAGTTTGAATTGTAAATCTCCGTTTAGTAAATGACAAAAATTATATACTACTTATAACGTATTGAATTTCAAAAGTATAATTTGACCGCTACCTTTCGGAATCGGACTGACCTCGTCCGGTGAACCGAAAAACAAGTGAGGTAGGCGGTTAAAAATCGTCCTTGTTTGAGTTCCGACGTATTCCGTCGGAATGAGTTTGGACGATTTGAGCCTA
>CAMBSB010000217.1 GCA_945870155.1 Paludibacter jiangxiensis
CCAACAACATCATCTCCAGTCTATTCAACTCCATTGAATGTAACAACTACTACAAAAATTAGAGCAATTGCTGTGGCAGTAGGCAAAGTAGATAGTAGGGAACAAGTGCAAATTATTAACTTTCCAATTGCAGTAAATTCAATTGCAGATTTTTACAGTTATATGCCTACAAGTGGTACAAATCCTCAGTATTACAAATATACGGGCGAAGCTATCATAAGTTATGGTTATTGGGCTTCGAATATAAGTACGGCTAAAAAAATTGTTTTGCAAGACAACTCTGCTGGTATTATCATTGAAGATAATTATAAATTTTTACTAAGCACATACGCAATTGGGGATAAAGTTTCAGGATTTATCGCTCAAGTAAACAATACCAACGATGCTCCATTGCTTTATCCTTACGCTGATTTTACCGTAGTATCAAATAATAATGCAATTGATGCTAAGGTAATTACATTGGCTGAAGTGTCTACTAATACATATCAATTGGTGCAATTAAACGATTTGTATTTTGATGCTGCCGATGGAACAGTAAAATTTGGAGTGAATTCATTTCGAGTTATTCATGATGCTTCAACGCCTTTAACATCAAGCATTGTTTATAACACACCTGCTGTAATTGCTGTGAATCCAAACTATATTGGCACTGTATTGCCTGTTAAAACAAATCTCATTGCTTTAGTTATGCGAAATAATCCTGTGAATTCAGGAATTAATAATAATACTCCCTATTATTATATTTTCCCTCGCATGTTGGCAGAAATTGGTGTACCTTTTAAACCAATTACAAGCATCAACCAATTCAAAACCTTCAATCTCGCCACTTCGGGCACTACTGTTTTCTTCGAAACAGTCGCTCCTGAGGCAGTAAAGGTGTTTAGTGTAAGTGGTCAGGCGGTTAAGAGCTTGGTTTCGGTAGTAGGTAAAAATAGTTTGAAACTATCCAAAGGCGTTTATATTATTCGCATTGGCGATACAACGGCAAAAGTGTTGTTGTAAAATATTCGTCTACGGACGAAAAAATGATTCGATTTGTAAAAATATTCGTCTGTGGACGAATATTTTTAATTTTTAAATAGTGAAATAGTGAGTACAAAACATGTAATTTTAACGGCATTGCTGGCATTTTTCGTTTTGCTGACGGCAAATGCTCAGACTCAAAAGCGCGAATCATTTACCGTGCGCATAACGGTAACGGATAGTTTATCCAAAGAAACGATTATTGGCGCAGCCCTGCAAATGAAAAGCCTTGGTATTTATTCCGTTACCGATATGAACGGTGTGGGTACAATGGTCAATGTGCCACGCGGACAAGCGGCAGTCGAAATATCGTGTTTGGGTTACGAGTCGGTAGTGCGCACGATTAATGTTACCAAAGAGTTAGTGCTTTCGGTGCGCCTTATCGAAACTTCGCTTCAGCTCAAAGAAGTTAGTGTAGTAGCCAAAAACAGTGCTGCCGGAGCTGCTACTTCCTCACAAATTGGCCGACAAGCCATTGAACACCTGCAAGCAACAAACTTAGGCGATTTGATGCAGTTGCTGCCGGGACAGTTGATGCAAACGAGTGATTTAACTTCAGTAAAGCAATTGAACTTTCGAACAGCCGGCTCTACCAACGATGCCAATAATGCTTTTGGTGCTTCGGTTATTGTTGATGGAATTCCGGAATCGAACAATGCCGTAATGTCGGACAAAGTAGGTAATACAACCGCCGGAAATGGAATTGACTTGCGCCAAATGGGAACCGACAATATCGAGTCGGTGGAGGTAATCCGCGGAATACCTTCGGCAGAATATGGCGATTTAACGTCGGGAGCAGTAATTGTAAAATCCAAATCAGGGAAAACACCGTACGAAGTTCGTACCAAAGTAAATCCAACTACTATTAATTCGAGTTTTGGAAAAGGATGGTCTTTAGGAGCAAAAAATGGTTTTCTGAATACAAGCTTCGATTATGCACAAGCATGGGGTGACCCACGAACTAAAACACGTTCGTTCGACCGAATTTCGGGTTCGGTTACTTATGCCACTACTTTTTTCAAAAAACTACGTACAAAAACAAAGGTAAGTGTGAATAGTTTGATTGATTGGGCTGGTCAAGACCCTGATGAGGCTGCAAATGGCACTTTCACCACACAAAAAGATTTTAAAATTGCCGTAAGTCACGAAGGTAAACTTGCTTTGAATTTACCTTTAGCCCGTACAATTACTTATACTGCCGGAGTTTCATTGTCCGATAAACAATCCACAACAAGTACTTATGTTACAAAATCAGGAATTATTCCAATAATAACTGCAACCGAAACCGGCTATTATGATGTGCCATTTCAGAGTATGTCGTACCAAACTTCGGGTGGTGCTATCAGTTCGCCGAAAAGTTATTTCCTAAAACTCTCAAACTCATTCGGAGCAAGTATTAAGAAGTTTACACATCAGTTTAATATGGGATTGGAATATCGCTATGAAGTGAACAAGGCAAAAGGATACTATAACGATAATGAGCTTTTACCTCTTCGGCCTAATAGTGATGGTCGTCCTCGTCCGTATTACGAAATACCGGCATTAAACCAATTATCGGGCTATTTCGAAGATAATATGGCGTGGAAAATTGGAAAAACAAAGTTTAAGCTGCAAGCAGGAGTTCGCTATACGCATTTACAACCGGGCATGGATGAACAGGTTTGGTCGCTTTCGCCGCGCTTAAATGCTTCTATACAATTTACCAAATGGCTCGATATGCGGTTAGGTTTCGGACAAAATTCGAAAACACCGGGATTGGTGCATTTGTATCCTGAAAAAACATACGCAGATAAGCTAGCTGTTGACAATTCAGGTGCTGCAAATCCTGATGAACGAATGTTGATTTACCATACTTATGTTTATGATGTACAACGCACAAGTGGACTTAAAAACGCAACCAATACAAAATACGAAGTTGGCTTTGATATTAAACTCAGCGAAAATCACAAACTTTCTGTAATTGGATACTGGGATAATACTCCAAATGGATTCAGTACGCTTGGTAAGCAATTTTTATATACATCGAATGTTTATAAAATGGGGCAGGGCATGATAAATAATCCGGGAGCAAAACCCACCATCGATTGGGCAAATCCGGCAAGGGTAGATACTATGTGGATGAGTACCGGACAATATGGAAACTACAATTGGGCACTGAACAAAGGTGTGGAATTTGATTTGGACTTAGGACGTATAGAAAGCTGGAATACAAGCTTTTATTTCTCAGGTGCGTATATGGAAACCAGTTCAAAAACTACATTAAGAACTATTTCAACACCCAAGATTAAGGATTTAACATTGTATCCTGAAACAAATACAACTCCTTTTAAATACATTTATCCTGCCGGCAGAAATGTATATTTAGATCGACGTTTTAGTACACAATTGCGGGGAGTATTGAATATTCCATCGCTGCGAATGGTTTTTTCCAGCTCATTGCAGGTAATTTGGTACACATACACCGGTAGTACAAATCGTGCTATGGATCCTGTTGCTTACATAATTCCGGATGTAGCTAATAACAATTTTATTGAATTCCCAATAACACAGGAAATGCTAAATGATCCCGATTACAAAATTATGGGGATATTGCTAAAAGACGCCCGAATTTCTGGTAATGATAATCCTCCAATTATTCAACCCCCTTTAATGATGATGTCTTCGCGCCTGACAAAAGATATTTCGAAAATGGCGGGATTTTCGTTTTATGTAAATAACACCTTGTTTTATCAACCTTGGCAGCGAAGCAATATTTCGACAACTCTGACCGAGAAAAATCAAGGCACTTTCAACTTTGGAATGGAATTATATTTTAAATTTTAGAAAAATATGAAGTTATTTAAAATAAAGACAATCTTAATACTTCTCATATCAATTCATACGTTTACGTCATGTGTCGATCAGGAACCACAAACTTATATCGATGAGTTTTCGGTTACGATGACTATGCCGGAGGATTTGGGTGATTCTATACATTTTGCCAATCAGACAGTTATACTTAAAAGTAATCGAATTACATACTCGGCAATTACCGATTCGTTGGGAAAGGTTGTGTTTAACAATATTATTCCCGGAGTTTACAATATCTCTACGCATCAGGAACTTACAAGCGAAATTTCACTTGTAGGTGATACACTTCAATACCAATTGTTCAAAAAGGATAGTTTAGTTTTACAAATTAATAAATCAATAAAAGCAAATCTTATTATTAGTAAAGTGTATGCAGCTGGAACCAAAGACAATAATAATAAGAATTACGTTGCAGATAAATATCTTGAAATTTATAATAATTCTGACACTGAACAGTATATTGACAATACATTTTATGTTGGATTAGTTGAAGCTGAATCGGTTATTGCCTATCCGGCATCTAAAAATCCGGGGTTTGTATTTGCTCGTCAGGTTTTTCGACTTATTGCCGATAATACTAAAGATACTATTCCGCCGGGAGGAAGTATTATTCTAACCAATAGTGCTATAGATCACACTCAATTCTCACCAAACTCTGTGAATTTGCGTATTGCTGATTATGAAGCAAAAAACACAACATATTCTAATAACTCAGATGTGAAAGGTTTGGAATTAATATATTCTGCATTCCCATCGCTAATTTATATGAACTTAATAAATGGTGGCGATAACAGTGCTTTTTTGTTTAAAACAACTGAGAATGTACGTAGCTTTCCTATTTATTATATTCCGGGCAAAGAGCAAGGAAATAGATATATGCGCATTTCTATTCAATATTTAATTGATGGTGTAGAAACCCTGAAAAACTATGCTAATACAGGTCCCCGTATTGAATCTAAACGCATACAGACTTATGTTGATGCCGGTTATATGTTTATTTCAGCTGTATCAGGATATACACACGAAAGTATAGAACGTAGGGTAGATTTAAAAAAATCAACTTCTGATCGTGTTTATTTAATGGATACTAATAACAGTTCGAACGACTTCCGTGCTGTTACCGATCCAACACCCCGAAAATACGATAAACCACTATTAACGGCAAAATAAACTGAATGATTATGCGAAAATATCTATATATATTCATTTTTACAGCTGCTTGTTTTGGTTTATTGGCTCAAAATCCGGTACAAAACGAAGAGCATGAACTAACAACAATTGTAAACCCCTGGTTGCAAATTACAAATGCTGCCGGACTTGGATTGGCAAAAGTTAAATCGCACGGAATAACTGAATTGGGTTACAAATCTGACTTTGGAAATTATCATCGTGCGCAAGAGGGAAACGAACGAAGCGGCTTGAATTTTTACTCCGAAAGGTATGATAAACTGGGTAAAAAATGGACATCGTGGGGTAGTTTTAATTTTGTGATGGATCGGGAAAAGAACCGTGCATGGTCGGATGTTATCTCAACATACAATAGTAATCCATACATTTTTGGTAGCAGTATTCCTGGTAGTTATGACCGTCAGTTATTCGATTTTAAAATAAAATTAAGCTCTATCGATAAGGGAAAACTTACCTATGGTTTTGGAGTAGATTATTTAGTAGGTGATTTATCACGACTTCGGGACCCACGTACACGTGTTTTTTTAGCCGATTATGCATTTTTACCTGCTTTAGTTTATCGCATAAATCAACAACAGCGGGTTGGACTAAACCTCAAAGCGGCTTATCGTAAGGAAAAAATGCCAAATATTACTACTGTACAGGATGATCCTAATTTAAAATACTATACTTTTTTTGGTATCGAAAATGCTGATGCTGTAATTGGTGGTTTCAAGGGCTTTCAACGTCAGTTTGTAAGTAATATGTATGGTGGCGAATTGCAATATTCCATAAAAACGGATCGTTCCGAACTATTGATTTCGGGTGGTGGCGATTATGAACAACAGCAGATTCTCGAAAACCTGAAACAAAGTCCGGGCTCGTACGAAGCGATGAATTACAAAGCCCGAATAGTTGGAAATACTGTTTCGAATGGCAGAATGTATAATCTGGTAATTAGCGGAACTTTGAAAACAGGATCAGCCGACGAAAACATCCAAAAACTTATTTCGACGAATAATGAGTCAACAGGAGTAAACTCACAAAATTGGGTTACACTTTTCACGTACAACAATCGTTATGTAAATTCAGCTTATGCAGCAAATTTAACCTTCGACATTCGCGATGTTAATGCTGATAAAACAGATTATGCGTGGTTGATAGGAGTCGAAGGCGGCGTTAAGAGATTTGTAAATCAATACAATTTACCATATTCTCAGTTTGCTGCAAATCGTTTAAATGCATCACTAAACGGACATTATCGCTTGCTAAATAAAAACAATAAACGATTGACACTGAACGCAAAAGTAGGTTATAGTGTAGGATTCAACAATAATCTGCAATTTAGCGAAGGTGCTACTGATATACCTGTGTTGGGTGCAAGTACTTTTAAACAAGGAATGTACGATGTTGCAACTAATGTGTATATGCCCGATTTAAAGTATTTTGATGCTGCGGCATACAACGCTTCTCTTGAAGCAAAATACAGTATGCCATTGAATTTTAAAAAGGCCAAAATGACTGGTTTCATAAAAGCCTATTATGGACAGGAAATTACAAACTCACTTGGTTCCTGGACTTCCGCAGGCGTTTCTGTGGGCATTATCACCTTATAAATAATTGAAAATGAGAAATATATTTTTTTACGTTTTTTTGTTTGTTTCGGTATCATTTTATGCTGCCAAACCCAAAAATCCTGCGGTTAAACCCGATATCTCTGTAATTGCCGATTCGATAATGAAAGCCGAAAAATCGACGCCTTTCACCAAAATCACAGCGGGAGCTAAAGCTTCTAAAGGCATGTTTACCGTGTATAAAAAAGCGGGCAGTTTCTATTTCGAAATCCCTGATTCGTTGCTCGGGCGCGATATGCTTATTGCTTCGCGAGTGGTGAATATCAGCGACAATAATAAAATTTCGGCGGGACAAAGGCGTTCGAATCCAATTCTGATTTCGTTTTCGCGCCGCGATAAATTGCTTTTTATGCATCAGCCTACGGGCACTTCGCTTGCCAGCAGCAGCGACCCGATTTCGGTTTCGCTGGCTAACAACAATGTGGTGCCGGTGGTTATGACTTTCGATATTGCTGCGCGAAATGCCGAAAACAACGCTTCGGTAATTGATGTAACCAAATTATTTTCGGCTGAAGTAGATTTGGTTTTTCCTGCTGGCATTGGTAATACGGGACGTTTGGACACCAAAGCATCGCAGATTGTGGATATGAAAGCTTTTCCGCAAAACGTGGAAGTAAAATCGTTTTACAATTACAATGGCGGTCGCGAGCCGTTTAGTGTAACGGTTGGTTATTCATTCGTATTGCTGAGCAAAGAGCCTTATCGCGTGCGTTACAGTGACGAACGCATTGGTTTCAGTGCCGAAAATCGCCGCATTTTTGAGAGTGGGAAAGCAGCTTCGAGTGTAAAATTTATTAACCGTTGGCGCATTGAACCCAAACCGGAAGATGTGGAAAAGTATAAAAAAGGCGAATTGGTTGTTCCACAAAAGCAGATTGTATTTTATGTAGATACAGTAATGCCTGAAAAATGGCGTGGTTATGTGCGTGAAGCTATCGAATCGTGGAACGCGGCTTTTGAGAAAATCGGTTTTAAAAATGTGATTAAAGCAATTGATTTTCCACGAAGTAAGAATTTTGATCCGGATGATATTCGCTACAATTGCTTCCGTTATATAACTTCGGCTGATGCCAATGCGCAGGGTCCGCAGTGGATTGACCCGCGCAGTGGCGAAATTATTCAGGGCGATATTATGTGGTGGCACAATGTGGTAGAGCTGTTGCAAACATGGCGTTTTGTGCAAAC